>CALJIH010000053.1 GCA_937974135.1 uncultured Cocleimonas sp.
TAAGTCGAAGGCTTCGAAATAGGGCTCTTTAAAAGTGTAGATAACTTGATGTGGACCGTTGGCTTCAACGCTTTTGATTTTTTCAAGATACGCACGATGTCGAGGTGCTTGAATTTTTTCATTCATAATGAAATCAAAACTAAACACCACGTCGCCACTGTCCACGGCTTCACCATCAGAAAAATAAACGTCATTTCTCAGATTGAAAGTAATGACTAAACCGTCTTCGCTGATGGTCCAATCTTTAGCAATAAGTCCTGCCCATTCCAGCGTATCGGGATCTCGCGTGATCAATGATTCTAAAACGTAATCTTGAATTTGGCTGGCAGTCGCATCCGATGACACTAATGGCGTAATGGTTTTGATACCGCCCGTTAATGCACTAACACTCCAGTCACCTTGTGCAAAGTCTTGTTGCTCGGTTGCGGTTTTAGCGCGTTTAAACGCTAAAGACACCCCCCCACTTTTAGGCGTTTTTGCCGAATCATTTGTATTATTATTTGTTACAGCAACGGCTGATTGCGAAGTTACTTGCAAGGATTCTAATTTCTTTTGCATCGCGTTTAGCGAACCACGAAGCGTACTCACATCTCGAGATTGTTCAGATAATGCGCGTTCCATAGATGAAAGTTTGGTCCATTCTCGATCGCGTTGATACATGGATAAAATGATCAAAATAACAATCAAAGCGAGGAAGAAAAATATGAGAATGTCTTTAGTGCTAGAGGATTTTTTCATAATAAAAAATGTTCGTCTAATTAGGTTTTGTTGTTATGTTAATGTAATAACACGATTTTTTTGAGTTAAATATTTTTAATCTTGCTTCGATTGATGCTTGTCATCAGCCTCTTCATTTTGTGAATCATCCATAGTATTAACGTCATCTGTCCCGTTTTCAGATTCAATTTCATCAGAGTCTTCATTAGCTAATTCTTCTTGAATCTTTAAGTCTAATTCAGGATAAAGTTTATCGATATCTTGAATTTCGCTTAATGACGGCATTTCATCCAACGATTTAAGGTTGAAGTAATCTAAAAACTGACGAGTTGTGCCTAGTAAGGAAGGTCTACCTGGTACTTCTTTATGGCCTACAATACGAATCCAATCGCGTTCTTGCAGTGTTTTAATGATATGCGAACTTACAGCAACACCGCGAATATCTTCAATCTCGGCGCGGGTAATCGGTTGTCGATACACAATCAACGCCAAAGTTTCTAGCAGAGCGCGCGAGTATTTAGCAGGTTTTTCATCCCAATGTTGCGTTACCCATTGTTTATATTCTTCCTTGGTTTGAAAACGAAAACCGCTGGCGGTCTCGATTAATTCAAAACCATGGGTGGTGAAACGCTGTTGTAAATCAAACAGTGCTTTTTTCACGTCATTACGATTGACTAAATCTTCTGGTTGGAAGAATCCCAATAATTTTTCGATGGATAAGGGCTTTTCAGCGCTAATTAAGATAGCTTCGAGTATGTTTTGTAGTTTTTCGATTTGCATTAATAAAATACAGTCCTGTTAATTAAACCAATCTAAATGGGGTTTAAAAGACACCCCCCCACTTTTAGCGAGCTTACCGTTTCGTTTTTTGAAGCGAATAACTCGATTATACTAATGCTTAGGACTAGCTCGTCTCTAAGACGACTCTAGACCTTAGCGTAGTGTTATGGGATAAATTCTCAGTTTTATCCAATTTAACCATGGCATTGTTTAACTTTTCATGGTTCATCTTGGTATTCATCCAAGCCAGACACTGGTTTTAAGTAAATCGGTGCAAACGCTTCTGCTTGGACCATATCAATTACTTTTAATTTAAGAAGTTCCAATACAGCCATGAGAGTTACTACAACACCCAAACGTCCTTCCTTTAAGGTAAATAAATCCTGAAACTCAACAAAGTTATCGCCATCCAATTTTGATAGAACATGCGTCATGCGCTCTCGTATTGAAATTTCTTCGCGCTCGATTTCATGGTGTTTTTGCATATCGACTTGTTTCAGTATGTCTTGAAACGCAAGCAAGATATCGCGTAAATCCACATGTGGTTCTGGCTTTATTTTTGGGGCACGAATCACTTCAACAGAGGTATCAAAATTATCACGACCCTTGCGCGGTAATTCATCAATGTCTGTCGCCGCTTTTTTGAAGCGTTCGTATTCTTGAAGTCGCCTGACTAGTTCTGCCCGCGGGTCATCTTCGTCTTCAATTTCTTCGTGACGCGGTAACAACATGCGTGATTTGATTTCAGCCAGCATCGCTGCCATCACCAAATATTCAGCCGCAAGATCAAGATTGATATTGCGCATCATTTCGACATAATCCATATATTGTGCAGTAATATCAGCAATCGGTATATCTAAAATATCGAGGTTTTGACGGCGAATTAAATACAGTAATAAATCTAACGGCCCTTCAAAGGTTTCGAGAAAAACCTCAAGCGCATCTGGCGGAATATAGAGATCTTCAGGCGGTGCAGAGATTTCTTCACCATGGACAATGGCGAAGGGAAGCTCACCCTGGCTGGGTGTTGTTTGGCGCTTTTGTAACTCTTGGTTGGTATCCTGATTAGACATTTATGGGTGAGTAATCATCCTTAATTAGTTTATTTTTTCGCAAAACGCATTGCTTCCACAACATCATCTAACGTTTCGCGTGCAACATCGCGTGCAGCTTCGCTACCTTCGCTGATAATCGCTCTGACTGCGGTGCGATCACTTTCGAATTGACGAGCGCGCTCACGGATCGGATCCATCTCTGCTTGTACCGCATCAATCAGTGGTTTTTTACAATCTAAACAACCATGCGCCGCCGAGCGACAAGCTTCGTTGGCCCAGACTAAGGTTTTATCATCAGAGTATACCTTGTGTAGCTCCCAAACAGGGCATTTGTCTGGATCTCCGGGATCAGTCAAACGCACCCGAGCAGGATCTGTTGGCATCGTTCGAATTTTTTTATCTAAAGAATCTGGGTCTTCGCGCAAGCCGATCGTATTGCCGTAAGATTTTGACATTTTTTGTCCGTCTAAACCTGGCATCTTTGATGCTTTCGTCAGCTTGGCTTCTGGCTCAGGAAGAATAATTTTACCCATGCCTTCTAAATAACCAAACAAGCGTTCTTTGTCGCCAACCGAGATGTTTTGTTGACCATCCAATAAAGCTTGGCCGGTTTCTAAAGCTTCTTCATCACCTTGTTCTTGATAACGTTTGCGCAAATTGTTGTATAGTTTTGCATTCTTCTTGCCCATTTTCTTGATTGCAGCCGTTACACGTTCTTCAAAATCAGGTTCGCGTCCGTAGATGTGATTAAAACGACGGGCTACTTCACGAGTTAACTCAACATGTACTACTTGGTCTTCACCTACGGGCACCATGTCTGCTTTGTAGAGCAAAATATCTGCCGATTGTAATAAAGGGTAACCAAGAAAACCGTAAGTAGCTAAATCACGTTCGCGCAATTTTTCTTGCTGATCTTTATAAGTGGGTACACGTTCCAACCAACTTAAAGGAGTAATCATTGAGAGTAGAAGATGAAGCTCAGCGTGTTCAGGAACTTCAGACTGTAAGAATATTGTGGCCGAGCTCGGACTGATACCAGCTGCTAACCAATCAATGACCATATCTTCAACGTGCGTTGGAGTATCACTGGGGTCGTCGTAGTGTGTGGTCAACGCATGCCAGTCAGCGACAAAGAAAAAACACTCATAGTTAAGTTGCATTTCTACCCAATTCTTAAGCACTCCATGATAGTGGCCTAGGTGGAGTTTCCCTGTTGGGCGCATGCCAGAAACGACACGTTGGTTTTGCGGTATTGTTGTATTCATTCGGTTTGTAAAAACAGCCTTTTATTATATTAAGTTTAAAAAGAAACTAAGCATTGGAGTCATTATGGTGTTTAGGACTCCAAAATACACTAAGCCTAAAACGATAAATAGACCATAGGGTTCTATTTTATCCATTAAATTGGATAGTGTGGGTGGTAGAAAACCTGATAGTACTTTACTACCATCAAGCGGTGGAATTGGGAATAAATTAAATATAAATAATATCAGGTTAATAAGGATTCCTGCACGCCCCATATCCATAATTCCTTTAGCTATCGCTGGATCAGAAATTACACTTGTCCCTAATTTGAAAATCAGCACCCAAAAGACCGCCATAATTAAATTAGAAATGGGCCCAGCGGCGGCAACTATTGCCATATCCTTTCGAGGAGATTTGAAATTACGTGTGCTCACAGGAACGGGTTTAGCCCAACCAAATACAAAACCCGTTTGTAAGGCCACCATTGCGATGGGTACTGCAATAGTACCGATTGGATCGATATGCTTAATAGGATTTAAACTTAAACGTCCTAGCATTTTTGCCGTTTTATCACCCAAAGCATTAGCCATCCATCCATGTGCTACCTCATGTAAGGTTATTGCAAACAGTACTGGAATTGCCCAAACCGCAATAGTGTAAATAATTGAATTTAAATCCATATGATTATCAAGTGATTAATGTTGGGTAAGCCAGTCAGCACTGCCTAAACCTTGGCGAGTAATTTCTGGTTTTTCATTGGTAAGGTTCACAACAGTCGTTGGTTCATGACCGCTGTATCCGCCATCGATAATTAAATCAACCATGCTTTCTAACTTTAATCGAATTTGATAAGGATCACTCAATGGATAATCCTCATTGGGCAAACTCAAGGTACTAGACATTAAAGGTTGATCTAGTTCCGTTAATAGAGCAGTACAAACGGCATTGTCAGGAACTCTGATACCAATCGTTTTACGTTTGGGATTAAGCAATCTCTTAGGAACTTCGCGTGTGGCGGGTAAGATAAAGGTATAGGGTCCGGGAGTGAGGGTTTTCATCAAGCGATAATTCATATTGTCTACTTGCGCGTAATGCGAGATTTCAGATAAATCTCGGCAGACTAAAGTGAAATTATGATTTTTATCGAGCTGACGAATCATACGGATTTTATCCATGGCTTTTTTATCACCCAGATGACAACCGATGGCATAGATAGAGTCTGTAGGATAAATAACTACCCCACCTTTATTAATAATATCTACCGCTTGTTTGATTAACCTAGCTTGCGGGTTATCAGGATGTATTTCAAAATATTGACTCATAAAACTACTAACTAAAAGACATGCACGCTAAAATGCCATATTCTACAACAGGAGTTGCTCCAGGGGCATCTCTATATCGTTAAACTTATGATTAAAATTGGCATTAATGTATAAGCTTATTGAGTGTGTAATCTAGATTAAAGAGGAGAAAAAATGCTTTACGCAGTGATAGCAGAAGATGTTGAAAACAGTTTGGAATTACGTATGTCAGTTAGACCTGATCATGTGGCTCGGCTAGTGGCTTTAAAAGATTCTGGCAAACTGGTTTTAGCGGGGCCACATCCTGCGATAGATAGTGATGATCCGGGAACTAATGGTTTCACTGGGAGTCTGATTGTTGCTGAGTTTGATTCGTTAGAAAAAGCTCAAGCCTGGGCTGATACTGATCCATACATCAAGGCTGGCGTTTATAAAAAAGTCACCGTAAAACCATTTAAAAAGGTATTACCTTAAACATTGCCTTGATATCGCGTAATTCGCTATTATCTAGATATATACAAAACAATCGGAACCATTCAACTTAACAACATAAATAAATTAAAATTAAAGGAATTTTTTACCTATGTTAATTACTAAAAAATCATTACTCGCTGCATCCATAATGACACTTACATTAAGTGCAGTTTCAATATCGCAAGTGAATGCCGCGAGCCACGAAAAAGGTGAAGATGTTGTGATAGCAACAGTTAATGGCACTAATATCATGAAAAGCTCATTAGATGGTTACCTTGAAATTTTGAAGAAGCAAAAACAAGGCAAAGGAGCTAACCCACAAGCAGCAATTGATGATTTAGTTGCAACTGAAATTGCGCTTCAAGAAGCAAAGAAGACAGACATTCTGGAAAGACCTGAATCAAAAAAGGCGATCAGCGATTACACGCGCAATATTTTATTACAAACGTGGACTAGAGAAAAAGTCGCATCTTTTAAAATCAGCGATGAAGAATTAAAAAAAGCTTACGATGAAAGAGTAACTGCACTAGCAAGCAAAGAATTTAATGCACGTCATATCCTAGTGAAAACGAAAGATGAAGCAAAAGCGATCATAACTGAAGCAAATGCTGAAGGTGCTGATTTTGCGGCGATTGCTAAAGAAAAATCAACAGGTCCTTCAGGTTCAAACGGTGGTTCGCTGGGTTGGTTTAAAGCTAAAACCATGGTTCCTGCATTTGCAAATGCGGTTAAGACAATGGCAAAAGGTGATATTTCAAAAGAGCCAGTTAAGACACAATTTGGCTATCACGTGATTAAATTGGAAGATAGTCGTGATGCAAAACTTCCTACCATGGAATCGTTAAAGCCTCAGTTAGAGCGCGTTATTTCTCAAAAGCAGATGCTGGCATTTATGGACGGCTTAAAAGAAAAGGCTGAGATCAAAATCACTATGCCTGAAGAGCCTGCTGCCATGGATAAAAAAATGGATAAGAAAACCGAAATGAAAAAAGATGACATGAAGAAAGATGACATGAAGAAAGAAAAAATGAAAACCAATTAAGTCAATTCGGTAAATCTATGAATCCAGATTGGAAGTCGTTTCTACAGGAAAATGGAGCAACCTTTATTGCTCATCCTGGTGAAACGATAGAAACTCAACAATTAGTATCTTTTGGTGATCCTGAGTTAGAAATGCAAATTTCTACTCAGGATGTTTTGCTTTGTAATTCATCAGAACGTGGATTAATCAAAGTAAATGGAGAAGATGCCGAGACATTTTTACAAAATCAACTAACCAATGATATTCGAAATGTGTCTGAATCTAACCATCAGGCTAGCGCTTGGTGTTCCCCCAAAGGGCGTATC
>CALJIH010000054.1 GCA_937974135.1 uncultured Cocleimonas sp.
AAACGCTGATAGTTTCTATCTAGCCTTATCCGCTGATCTCATTCCGCATGTGATTAAAAAATTACGTATGTACGTAATGATGTCTAAAGTTGTTATTGAAGATGTTACAGATTCGGTTATTCAATTTACCTTTGCCGGCAAGCAAGCTGATAGCTTAATGCAGGCTATTTTAGGTGTTGAAATCTCTGGTGATGCTGAAGTTATCAAGCAAAATAATACCTCATTGCTTCGCTCTGTGATAAAGGGTGCTACAGACATTTCTCGATACGATATTTTTGTTGAAGATATTGATGAAGCTAAAACGCTTTGGTCTGACTGTCATAAAGCTGCTACCCCAGTTAGTGGTAATGGTCTGCGTTATCTAAATATTATTGCCGGAAATCCTGAAATTACCTCAGTAAGTACTGAAGCGTGGATTCCACAAATGGTGAATTATATTCACATAAATGGTGTGGATTTCAAAAAAGGCTGTTATCCAGGTCAAGAAGTTGTAGCGCGATTAAATTACTTAGGGAAAACAAAACGCCGAATGTATAGATTGCAGATAACATCAGATCAATTACCAAAAATCGGCGCTGACATTAAAAGTGAGAAAGATGCACAAGCAGGTAAAATCCTGAATGCGGTGCAACACACAGATAATAAAATTGATGCCCTCGGTATTTTAAAAATTGCAGATGCAGAAAATCCTTTAACATTGGTAGCTAATGATGCACCGATTACTATTCTTGATCTTCCTTATGGGGTTGATGACGACTAGTTGCAGTACTACGATTACCACTGCATCTTCACAATCCGCTCCCACTCAAAATAGCGACGCAAAAACCTTGAAACCAAACGTACTTCTTATCCACGGTATTCTAATGAACCCATTAGAAATGCGTTATTTGGGTAGCCAGTTAGAGAAATCAGGATTCAATGTGCATTATGTCTATTATCAGTCGGTACTCAAAAGTCCTGCTGAAAACGCAGCAATAATTCACGATAAAATAAAAGAACTAGATTTGCCGAATCTGCACCTCGTTGGACATAGTTTAGGTGGTGTGCTTTTGATTCATTTATTTGATCAAATCGAAGCTAAAAAGAATGATTTACCAGACGGTAAAGTGGTTATGTTAGGTTCACCTGTCAAAGGCAGTTGGATTGCGCAAAAGGTATCTGAATGGCCAATTGTTTCACCAATTTTAGCCAAAAGTATGCCTAATGCTTTATCAGGCATAGATATCCCAGAATGGAATACTGATAGAGATTGGGGCATGATCGCAGGCACCAAAGGACAAGGTTTAGGTTTGCTAACAGGCGGATTACCCAGTACCAGTGATGGCACAGTTTTGTTAGAAGAAACGTATCATCCTAAACAGAAAGAACATATTCAGGTTGATAAATCTCATACCGCCTTACTCTTTTCAAAAAAAGTAGCAGATCTTACGAGCTTATTTTTAAACACAGGTTCGTTCAAAAAATAGAACTCAGTATTTATCTAAAGAGAAACCGCCCAAAAGTAGGGGGGTGTCTTTTTAATTATGTTTATTCGTCCTACAATCATCTGATAGATATTCAATAAGGACATTTCAATGCATTCAAGAAAACTCGGCCCATTTACAGTTTCTGCTATTGGTCTAGGTGCGATGAATCTCTCAGGTGGCTATGGCCCAAGAATGAGTGATAGCGAGGGACAACGCTTGTTAGTTGAAGCGCTTAATCTTGGCCATGATTTCATAGATACCGCAGCTATTTATGGTGAAGGACATAGTGAGACACAAATAGGCAAAGCGCTATCGCATCGTCGCGAAGAATTTACATTGGCCAGCAAATGTGGCCTTTCTGTGAATCAAGGCGGTAAAAGCATTCCGTGTGGTCGTCCTGAAGTTTTGATAAAAACATGTGAAGAGAGTTTAAAGCGCTTAAATACCGATGTTATCGATTTGTATTATCTGCATCGTATTGACGCAGATGTGCCCGTTGAAGAAAGCGTTGGAGCATTGTCGCGCTTAGTTGAACAAGGCAAAGTAAAAACCTTAGGCTTATCAGAAATTAGCTCAGATAGTCTTAAGCGTGCGCATGCAACCCATCCTATTACCGCGGTGCAGTCAGAATATTCTCTATGGACACGCACCCCCGAACGTAAAATTCTCAACACCTGTCGAGAATTAGATATCGCTTTTGTGGCATTCTCTCCATTGGGTCGACAATTCTTAACAGGTAAAAGCTCGGATTGTGCTAATTTAGATGATTCAAATTATCGTGCCACAATTGCTCGACCACGATTTGAACCCGATAACTTTGTAAAAAATACTAAGCTACTCGAACCTGTTGCAGAAATAGCTCAACAAAACGAAATGAGTTTGGCACAAATAGCATTGGCGTGGCTATTGGCAAAAGGTGAAGACATTATTCCTATCCCAGGAACCTCAAACTTTGATCATTTAAAAGAAAATGCCGCCGCAGGTGATATGAAATTATCAGAAGATGTTGTCAACACACTCGATTTGTTGATCAACGATGAGCTTGTATCTGGAAGAAGATACAATGATTTTTTGATGGCTACGGTTGACTCTGAAAAAGACTAAAACAATATACGGGTAAAAGAATTGAATGATTTTTACTCATAATTGCGTAAAAAATTGGATCAAACCTCGTTTTATAATGACTTAACAATTCAATTTTATCTTTTCGTAAATTCAGTTTTATACACAATAAAAAAATCAAGTCTTTTATTGTATACAATTGCTAAGATTCAGCCTTTTTTTCTTAATGCTTATCAATAATGTATTATAAGTACTTGAAATATATAAAAAAATAAGAAGTGGTCAAAAATTGACCAATTTGAAGGGGAACTTATTAAATCAACTCTTTTGAGCGTAATTCATAGTGTTACTAACAGACTTATCCACAGTTTTTGTGGACAACTTTAAAGAAAAAATAAGTCAAGAATAATCATAAATTTTTTTTGATGCGTTTTTAAAATAAAAAATTATGTAAGTGATTGAAAATATTAAAAGAGCGATAGTTTGATCTTAAAACTTCAATATTTTTATTCATATATTAGTTTTTTAGATTGATTAAAACGGTTAAAAAGTGGGGGGGTGTCTTTTTTACTTTATATTAGTTTTACCTGGCTTATTCATTATCAATGCTAAAACAACTAATGATCCACCTAAAAGAGTTAACCAATTCAATTGCTCATCAAATAACAACCAACCTTGTAAAACAGTAATGGGTGGAACCAGATAAAAATAACTCGCCACTCGAGTCGCCTCACCATTCTTAATCATGTACATCAACAGTAACACTGCGACAAAAGACAACACAATCACTAACCAAGCGAGCGTTGCGATAAATGTAAAGTTCCACTCGACAACTCCCGTCTCAAGCATGAAAGAGAGAAGCAAATACAATAACAACGACGCTGCGTATTGATACATCGAGCCTCTGATTAGTCCCACATTTTGACCATACTTTTTTTGAATCAAAGTTCCAGCACAGATACTGATAAGCGCTAAAGTCAGCCATGCGATTCCACTAACTGTGATCACCCCTTCCCATTTAGATGCGCCATAAATCACAATTGCCACACCAATAAATCCAAGGAGTAGGCAAAACCATTCTCGTCTAGAGATGACAACCTGTAAAAAAATACCTGAAAAAATAGCAATCAGTAACGGGTTTAAACTGACATATAAAGAACTTAAACCCGTAGGAACCCCAACATATATTGCAGCAAAAACGCCACCCAGATAAAAACCATGAATCAGTAATCCTACGACTCCTTGAATGGCCGCATCTTTAAAACTGATCGGTGGACGCTTCAGAATAACAACCACACAAACGAAAAGCGGCACCACAATAGCCATGCGCCACATTAGCATCGTAAAAGGCTCAGCATAGGGCAAACCATATTTAGCACCAATGAATCCAGTCGACCAAAGCACCACGAAAATAAAAGGGATATAACGAGTCATATTTGTAAAATTGAATGATCTACTTGAGATGAAAGATCTGGTGAGTATAGATAGAGTATGTCGCGAGAGATATGTCTTATTTTTCTATAAACCAAAAATTGTGAGTTGGTAACTCTTTGTTGCTATAAATGATTAACTGTTACTGATTCTGATACTTTCTAAATAAGAAATTCTTAGAAAGACACCCCCCCACTTTTATGCGGTTTTTACAAACTTTACCCTCTGAGTAATTGTCGCTATGCTCCAATATTGTCTCGGTTAAGTCTCGGCTGATTCGTTTTACTCGCCTTTCAGGTCAGCGTCACTGCGTACCTTCGTTGTCTATCTAGCGCTCTGCTGGTACTTTTTCAATCTTGTTTAGAACATAGTCGCCTTGCTCAGTGAGTAGTTTTTCTACTGTGTAACTTGTTATCTGATTTATCCATTACTTTTTGGTGGACTCAGGAATAACGCTCAAAAGCATCTAATACGAACCTGAAAATGACATCACTTTTCTCATTCTTAAAATCTAGGCTGGTCTCTAATTGGCTTCCATCAATTTTAGAAACTAATAAGCGATTGGTAATCGTGTCGATATCCGTCTTTATGAGTTCTACTGTCTTCACATCCATCCAACTTATGAACTGATTCTCAAGATAAATTCCAGATTCGAACACTTTGATTGCTGACTTTTCTTTTGTGATCCAGGCATAAGCCAAAAAAATACTTATGAATACAAAAAGAAACCCAACAGGGACTAAGAAAATACTCAGATCCTTGATTTCCAACCACCAAATAAAAAATAGAGCCGCAACTGCAAGTAAAATAACAAAGAATTTAATTTGTCGGGCTAATGAAAATTTATAAACAGCGATAGGGTTTTTCATAATCATATAAATTAGACAGTCTTAATA
>CALJIH010000055.1 GCA_937974135.1 uncultured Cocleimonas sp.
TGATTCGGTAAATGAATTGCCGATAATTTGTAAACCCACTGGCATATTATTAGCCATTCCTGCAGGAACCGACATCCCTGGTAACCCTGCAAGGTTTAACGCGATAGTATAAATATCACCGAGCAACATACTAATCGGATCACTGGTTTTCTCGCCAAGTTTGAATGCAGTATCAGGCGCTACTGGCCCCATAATCACATCGACTTTTTCAAAGGCATTTTGAAAATCTTCACTTACCAAACGACGGATCTTTTGCGCTTTTAAATAATATGCATCGTAGTACCCCGCTGAAAGCGCATAGGTTCCTGTCATGATTCGGCGCTTTACTTCACGACCAAAGGCTTCACCGCGCGAACGCATATACATGTCTGTTAAATCTTTTGGGTCTTCACAACGATAACCATAACGTACGCCGTCAAAACGCGAGAGGTTAGATGAGGCTTCTGCTGGTGCAATCACATAATAAGCAGGAATCGCTAGATGCGTATTGGGTAGGCTAATGTCTACAATTTCAGCACCCAGTTTCTTATATTCTTCAATCGCTGCTTCAACAACTATTGCTACTTCGCTATTTAGGCCTTCGCCAAAGTACTCTTTTGGCAGTCCTATTTTTAAACCTTCCAGCGAATCATTAAGCGTTGCCGAATAATCTGGCACCGAAATATCAACAGATGTTGAGTCTTTAGGATCAAAACCAGACATTGCTTGAATTAACAAAGCGCTGTCAGCCGCAGACGATGCAAAAATACCACCCTGATCCAAACTAGAAGCATAAGCGATCATCCCGTAACGCGAAACACGCCCGTAAGTTGGTTTGATTCCTGTGATACCACAAAGCGATGCTGGCTGGCGAATCGAACCCCCAGTATCTGTTCCCGTAGCCACAGGGCATAATTTAGCTGCAACCGCTGCTGCACTACCGCCTGATGAACCACCTGGCACACGATCTAAATCCCAAGGGTTTTTACACGCGCCATAGTATGAGTTTTCATTGGAAGAACCCATCGCAAACTCATCCATATTGGTTTTACCCAACATTGGCATACCCGCTGCTTTTAATTTCTCCACGACCGTTGCATTGTAAGGTGCAATAAAATTATCCAGCACTTTTGAACCCGCCGACGTGCGCACGCCATCGGTACAAAAGATATCTTTATGCGCCATTGGAATACCCGTCAAAGCGCTAGCTGAACCGTTAGCAATTTGCTCATCAGCCGTTTTTGCCATAGCCAGTGCTTGCTCTTCGGTGACGGTGATAAACGAGTTGATTTCACTATCGAATTTAGCAATACGATCTAAATAGTATTGCGTTAACTCAACACTGGAAAATTTACCTGTTTGCAGGCCAACACTTAATTCTGCGAGTGATTTATTTATCATTATTTTGCCCTACGCCTCAATCCAATACTTTAGGTACTAAAAACAAACCATCTTGCTGTGATGGGGCGTTAGACATCATTTTTTCACGTTGATCAACCTCTGTCACAGTATCATCACGCAAACGCTGCATGGCATCTTGCGGGTGCGCCATTGGCTCAATATCATCGACATTTGCGGCATTCATTTGCTCCACCAAATCTAAAATACCTGAGAGGTCTTCAGAGTATTGTTCGATATTTTCTTCTTGAATAGAAAGCCTTGCTAAAAAGGCGATTTTTTTCACTTCTTCTGGTGATAGTGCCATGGGTTATCCGAGTTTTTGTTGATTTAATTCAAGCCACGAAATTTAACATATTGCATCGCCGCAAGGAATGCTTTGAATACTTAATATTTGAATGAAAATTTAAAGCTCTTTAGGACGTAATAATTCATCTAAATGAACATTGCTAGAAACTAAATCTTTCCAAGACCCATCAAATGTGAGTTTTGCGATGTTCGCTGTAGTAAATAATTTGCCATCAGCTTGTTGAAAATCTCTTGCTACATCCCTACCGACTAATTGCTCAAGTAAGTTTTCCATTGCAGGATTATGGCCGATTAGCATAGCGCTTGCTTTATCTTCATCCACATGGGTGAGTATTTGCACCAATGTCATTGTGTAAGCTTCGTAGATATCTGCATTCCAACTAATTTCATCTATCGGATAATCGAGGCTTTCGCAGTAGGCTGCACAGGTTTGCTTAACTCGTTGGGCAGTCGATGCGATAATGATTTCTGGTTGCCATAATCGGCTTTGCATGGCTTCACCGATTTTTACCGCGTCGGTCTCTCCGCGTTTATTTAAAGGTCGATCAAAGTCCTTGGTAAAATTTATATTCCATGCTGATTTAGCATGCCTGGCGAGGTAAATGGTTTTCATATTGCAAGAGTATAGTTTGTTATTGAAAAAGACACCCCCCTACTTTTCGCCTATTTTGCTGAAAACTGCCATGCAAGCAAATAATTGAGTTATTCGTTTTTAAACAACAAAAACGATAAGCTCACTAAAAAAGTAGGGGGGTGTCTTTTTATACTTAAAGATTAAAGAAGTGAGACTTTTTTAGCTTCACACGTAATAAATAAACATTTTTGTTATGATAATCATAACTTCACAAGTGCAGAAAAAGATATGAGCGAAGATTACCAATATAAAGACCGCGACGTAAAAAAAGACCCAGCACGAGAATTTCGTTTTGGAGAAGGCAGGATCAGTGGTGTTCTATCTTTAACTTTAGGTATTTTAAGCTTACTAGCAGTATTTGCTTATTTATACCCTTCGTATCTCACCACGACTGATTTGCGTAAAGTCTACGATGCATCCGCCTTACAAACGGTGCTTAAATATGGCATGTATTTTTCGTTACTATTTGGTTGCCTAACCTTGGTTTTAAATAAAGCGAGGTATAAATACTTTGGCTTAGCGGGCATTGGACTTACCCTGATTGGTTTCGCCTTAGGTGGCTATAAAATACCAGTGGGTGCTGTAGAGCCCAAAGAATTATCCCTAGGTGTTGATTGGTTAATCTTGGCATTTTTGGGTTCTACCGCGATTTTTATGATCTTGGAAAAACTCTTTCCTAAATACCCAGATCAAGCCATCATGCGACCAGAATGGGATGTTGACCTGTTTTACTTTACCTTTAATCATCTTGCGATTTCTGCAATTTTAATTTTTGGTAACTACCACGCAACCCATTTTGACTGGGCCCTAAGTCCTTCTTTTCAGGAAACCATTCAAAGCATACCGATTTCCTTGCAAGTGATTTTAATAATCCTGAGTGCAGATTTTGTTCTGTATTGGGAACATCGCGCTTTTCACGAGACAAAATGGTTATGGCCTGTGCACGCAGTGCATCATTCGATTGAACATATCGATTGGTTAGCGGGCTCACGCGGACATTTCATCCAAGTATTTTCGGAGCGCGCGATGGTTATGATTCCATTGTATTTATTGGGTGCAGATGAAGCTGCCTTGAATATTTATGTGGTGTTTGCGGCGCTGCAAGCCATATTGATTCATACTAATCTTTCGATTCCTTTCGGGCCGTTAAAGTATATTTTCGTAACACCGCAATTCCATCATTGGCATCACAGTTCAGAAAAACCCGCTATCGACACCAACTATTCGGCGCATCTTGTTATCTTCGATAAATTATTCGGCACTTATCACTTACCCGGTAAACATTGGCCTGCAGAATATGGCACGACTAAACGGTTACCTAGAACAGTCGTCGGACAATTACTGCATCCATTCTTTCCAAATAAAACGACAGATATACGTAATGACAAATAAACAATTCAGTAATACTGAGCAAACAGTATTTGAAGAATTACTCATACATCGTCGTGACGTTCGTGGTAATCGCTTTCTAAGTTCACCAATAGCAGAAGATACTTTGAGAAAAATTTTACACGCTGCTGAATTATCTCCTTCTGTTGGCTTTTCTCAACCATGGGAATTTGTGATTATTAAAAATCAACAAACAAAACAAGCAGTGGCTGATGTATTTGCTGTTGAGAATACCAAAGCAGAAAAACTTTTTAGTGATGAAAAACGTAAAGAATATGCTCAACTTAAACTTGAAGGTATTCTCAAAACGCCAGTCAATATTGCCGTGTTTTATAGACAGCCTGATGGTCCTGTTTTAGGACAAACATCCATGCCTGATATGGGAGAATATAGTGTCGTTTGCGCAATACAAAATATGTGGCTGATGGCACGGGCACTTAATATAGGTATGGGTTGGGTGAGTATATTAGATCCTGAAAAAGTAAAAGATATTTTAAAAATTCCCGAAGAGCGCAAAGACAAACTTAAACTGGTTGCTTATTTATGCTTTGGTCATGTTGACGAATTTCTGAACCAACCTGAATTAGAAATACTTAAATGGGATACCCGTAAACCTATTTCAGATTATTTGCATCAAGAATCATATACTCAGCAATAAGAATAAATAAGGCGCTTTCGTTATCTTATTTAGGGTTATTCTGTATTTTAAAAACAGTCTAGCCTTGCAGAAATTCTCTTTACCTTTTTAAAAAAACAAAAAGGCAATATCATTAGCCGAGCCTTGGCAAGACAATGTTGGAGCGAAGCGACGACCACCCGAAGGGAAGGTTTGTAAAACCGCCTAAAAGTAGGGGGGTGTCTTTTTTCTTATTTTAAGTATGCTTATTTAAAGATCAATGCCCTTCATGGCTTTAATACCATCGCGATAAGCATGTTTTACATCTTCAATTTTTGAAACAGTATCTGCTAACTCCACCAGTTCATCAATGGCACCACGCCCAGTTACGACCACATGCTGGTCA
>CALJIH010000056.1 GCA_937974135.1 uncultured Cocleimonas sp.
CCCCATTATGATCATCTTTATCAACATCGGATTAAATTAGCTTGACGATAAAAATTATTGGAAGGATTTATGACTGAAACCGAACGATTTAATCGAATTACTGAAGATAAATTATGCATTGGCTGTGGTCTTTGCCAATCTCTCTTAGGTGAAGAAAAGGTTAAAATCACCAAAGTTGAAAGTGGTGAGCAAAAAGGTGAACTTCGGCATAAAGTCATCAGTCCACTGAGCAAAGCAGATACTGATTTGGTATACGCGACTTGTCCTAGCACGCGATGCGAAGCTAATCCAAAAGAATTAACGGCTGATGCTCCTAATGAAGACATCGTCTGGGGAGCTTACCAACGCCTCGTTTTAGCATGGGCTACAGACAATAATACGCGATATGAAGGTTCAACAGCAGGCGTGTTAACCGCTTTGGGTGGATATTTATTAAAGTCAAAACGGGTATCATTCATTCTTCATGTAAAACCTTCGACAAGCGAGCCTACATTTGGAGAGGCAACCTTGTCTTTTACCGAAGCAGATGTACTCGCCGCGGTGGGTTCTCGCTACGGTCCAACAGCCCCTCTAATTAATCTTGACGAAGTCTTATCTCGTAATGAACCCTTTGCAGTTATTGCCAAACCTTGTGATTTAAATGCATTGCGAAATTTAGCGCACCACGATGAGCGTATTGATAAGCTGATTAAATACCGATTAACACTTGTGTGTGGCGGTTATATGCCAGATACCTCAATGGATCAGTTTTTAGAGCGTTTTGATATTGAACGTAAAGAAGTGACTGCACTTCGTTATCGAGGACGCGGTTGTCCAGGGCCAACGACCGTAACGACTAAAGATGGTCAGCAACAAGATTTTGATTATATTGATTTTTGGGGTGAAGATGAAAGCCAGTGGTCATTGCCATTTCGATGTAAAGTATGTCCTGATGCGATTGGTGAAGCCGCTGATATTGTCGCTGCAGATACCTGGCCGAACGCAAGTCCCGAACGTGGCATAAGTGATAAAGATGTGGGAACAAATTCATTAATCATTCGTACAAAAACGGGTAATGCATTAGTAGAAGCAGCGGTAAAAGACGGCTATCTAACTTTGGGTGATGAGGTAGATATTGACTATTTTTATGATACGCAACCGCATCAAGTCACGAAAAAGAAATTTGTAAAAGCACGTTTTGATGGTTTAAAAGATGCTGGAAGATTAACACCGGTGACAGTTGGTTTGCGTTTAGATGAACTCGCCGAACAAAATTCACCTGCAGAGAATGAAGAACAACGCCAAGGTGCATTTAAGCGTTCTTAATTAAAGCGTAGCCACGTCGTTAAGATCTGAAATATAATGATTATCATAGACAAAGTGTTAAAAAGTAGGTGCCTCTTTAGACTCCCTAAGAGTCAAAGAGGTAGTAGACGAATTTCCGTTAGGAAATGTCGGGGAAGCTTGAATCGAAGTACAGAATTTCCAAAAGAGACACTTTCATTTAATTAATAAAATAAACCCTTTTTCTCTTCTAAACTCTATCTAACAACAGTTTGGATTAAACCATGAATACAGAATTGATACGCAAAGTTAGTAAAGATGAAATCGATACGTTTCACCAAGACGGTGTGGTGTTACTCAAAGACATGTTCGATCAAGATTGGGTTGAACTGCTAGATAAAGGCCTAACTAAAAACTTGGAAGATCCTACCTACCGCGCACGAACTTGGGATAGAGATGCGGAAGGTCGCACCATGACTTGGGATAGCCAAGCATGGCAAAATATTGATGAATATCAGAAATTTATTTTCGATTCGCCTGCGGCTGAAATTGCAGGTGAATTGATGAAAGCATCTAAAATTAATTTCTACTTTGATGCCGTTTTCGTTCGTTCTCCTGGCATTCAATTTTCCACACCGTGGCATCAAGATGAACCCTATTGGTCGGTTGAAGGCTATGATACCTGTACGCTGTGGATGCCGCTTGTTCCAGTTAAAAAAGAAAATGCCTTGGCTTATGTGCCGGGATCACATCGTTTGGAATCCTCATTTTACCAATACAATTTTGGAGATCTCAATCCCGATGGCAAAACGCAAGTCGATCAAGTAGATTTCTCAAAAGTCGCTGAGATGGATTTGCCCGATATTGATGCAGATCCAGAAAAATATGGTGTGATTAGTTGGGATATGCAACCCGGAGATTGCGTCGCATTTAACAGCCGCATTATTCATGGTGGTTCGGGCAAACTACCCAAAGATAGAGGCTTGCGAGTATTTACTTCAAAATGGTTAGGTGATGATGCAAAAATCAAATTCCGTGAATGTGGAATGGATCCTGATCACAGTCAGATAATGACCGAGCATGGGCTGAAGCCAGGTGACAGACCAGGAACTGATTTATACCCTCGAATCTGGGATCGTAGTTAAAAACAGTCAAAAGTAGGGGGGTGTCTTTTTACAAGATTCAAACCGCACTATGCCTAACAATAGCCAAGGTTCTTGGCAAATAAACATCGGCGATATGCGTTGATTCTATTTCTAGTTTGATCTCGGGTAATAGTTTCTGATGCTCAAAATAATCTTCAGGGATATTCGAGTTGCGTCGTGATTCTGCGATCATTTCAAATGTTAAGGGTAAGATTGTTTTGTCTATATCAACAAAGGTTTCTGGCGGTAAGTTCTTTAAAGTGAATGATAGAGAATCCTCTTTTCCCAGTGTTTTATTGAGTTTGTGTTGGTAATTCTTGGTTTGTTCTGCAACGTCTTTATCGTCATCACCGCCTTTCACTTGGATGAGT
>CALJIH010000057.1 GCA_937974135.1 uncultured Cocleimonas sp.
GGCGTTTTTGAGTCTTTTTAAGACTTAAAAATAGAAGTCATTTATGGGTTGATGAAGATGGTTTCTATTCAATAGAATGTGAAATGCCCTAAAAGTAGGGGTGTCTTTTTAAGATATAAAAACGTTCAAGTAGGAATACCATGATAATAATGCCAAAGAAATAAACTGCCGACTGAGCGCCAAGGCGACCAATGTTGGATAATCTCTTGGGCTTGTTTTGGTGTTGGTTTTTCATCCAAACCCTTGAGTTTTTGAATCGCGACCAATAAAGCTAAATCACCGGAGGGAAAAATATCTTGTCGTTGTAATGAAAACATACAATAGATTTCAGCACTCCATGTTCCAAAACCTTTTAACTCAGTGATGGTTTTAATCGCGGTTTTATCATCGAGTTCTGATAAGGTATCAGGATCAAAAGAACCATCTAAAATAGCTTCTGCCATGCCCTTGATGTAATTGAGTTTTTGTTTTGATAAACCTACGCCACGCAGCTCTTCATCACTCTTATCTAAAATATTCTGTGCGCTAATCTCAGGTAATAATTCTCGCGCACGAAGCATAATGGCTGCAGCGGCATGCGTTGATAAGAGCTGACCAACGACTATAGAGAAGAATGTTTCAATGCCTGCAGGTCGAATTCGAGGTTCTGGGTAACCATAAAGAGGCAGTGCCTTAGCAACATCTGGATCAACTAACGCGATCTCGTTTAAGCCCTTTTTAATTATCTTTTTATCCATGCATGAATAGTAGATCAAGAGAACGCTTAAAAGTAGGGGGGTGTCTTTTTATTTATTCTTCTGAATATTTTTAGCATTCATCAACTACACTAAATCTATGTTTGAAGGTACATTTTAAGAAAGATACGGAATAGAAAATGAGTGATAAAAAAGAGGCAAACTACGACTTTGAAAAGAACCAAGACGCGTTTATGAATGCGCTTTATTGGTATGGCATTCCCACGTTGTTTCGTGCGCCGAATAATCCTGATCCAAGTGCATGTGATATTGCCTTAGTCGGTGTTCCGCATAGTACCGGTAATGGCACAACCGAGCGCGATCAACATCTTGGTCCTCGCGCCGTTCGAGATGTTTCAGCAAATGGCCGGCGAGTGCATATGAATTTTGAGCTAGATCCATGGAATACCTGTCGAATCAATGACTTGGGTGATGTGCCACTTACCCATGCTAACAACAATGAAAAGTCCATTGAACATATAACTGAGTATTACAAATACATTGATGCTGCTGGTGCGCGCCCAGTTTCTGTAGGCGGAGATCATTCAATTACGGGTGGAATTCTACAGGCTCTAGGAGGACCTACCTCAAAACTCACTAATGGTGAGAAAGCCTGTATTTTACATTTTGATGCACATACGGACTGCTTCAGCAATATGCGACATTTTTTAGGCGCTGAAAAATCTGCCGCACATTGGGCATCGTATTTGGTGCGTGACGGTCATGTTGATGCACATCACAGTGTGCAGATTGGTATTCGCGGTAATGCACGCACCTTAGACTGGTTAAAGCCCAGTTATGAACACGGTTACGAAGTCATCACTATGGATCGTTTTAACGAGATAGGTGTGGAAGAAAGTAGCAAAATTATTCGAGAACGCATTGGTGATAGGCCGTTGTATATCACCTTTGATTTAGATTGCCTTGATCCTACCGTTGCACCTGGTGTGTCTAATATTGAGTCAGGTTGCCAAGGTTTTATGATCGATCAAGTGATGCGCTTACTCCGAAGCGTCAGAGGTTGTAATATTATTGGCGGCGATGTGGTGTGCTTGATACCTACCAAAGATAGCCCGAATAAAATCACCTCAATGGTAGCAATGTCGATTATGTTTGAGATGATTAGCTTGATTGCAGATAACCACAAGTAGCAAAACTGTTTAATCTTGCAGAAATTCTCTTTACCTAAAAGTAGGGGGGTGTCTTTTTAAGATTATTCTTTATATTTTAAGGTAGTTTCGATCTCTTTTTGTAAACGGTCAACTAATCGAATTTTAGAACAATCCTTGCGAGTTAGGATTCCTAGTACACGTGGTATAGAACTAGACCCCAACGATATTTTCCGAAGTTTTGCAAATACAGGGCCAGGCATGCATAGATTTGGTACAATCGCTACGCCAAGGTTGTGAGTAACCATGCTTGTCAGGGTTTCGATAGAATCTGTAACCATTGTTTCTCTCACTTCTATCTTATTCTGAGAGAGCCATTGTTCCACGACAAGGCCCGCAGCAGCTCGACGGTTATGTCGAATAAAAGGCATTTCCCGGAGAATTTTCACAGGATCATCTCCACCTATTTTCGTCGATGTAACTAATACTAATTCTTCTTCAGCGATTGGATACCAATGCAAATTTTTGTCAATGTTTTCTGGTTTACTAATAATCGCTGCGTCAACTGCTCCGCGTAAGACTTGATCAAATAAACTTCCACCAATTCCTGGGACTACTCGAATATATAAGTCAGGATAGTTTTCCATGAGTCTTTTGATAGAACGTGGGATAAGTTCACGAATGGTCGTTGGTACTGCGCCCAAGGTTAATTCACCAATAAATTGAGCATCACCAATCAATCCTGCAAAAAGATTTTCATAATCATTTATAAGCTTTTGCGCTTTTGGCACTAAAGCCTGTCCTAGTTGGTTTAAACGAGGGCTCTTTTCACTTCGATCAAATAAAATAACGTCAAATGATTCTTCTAGACGCTTCATTTGTTGTCCAACGGCGGCATGTGTAATAAATACCTTATCAGCTGCAGCACTAAAACTACCTTGTTCTGATATTGCGACAAATGTTTTTAATAATTGAATAGACATCTAATAATTGAATGAATAAATGTAAAAATAAATTTTACTAATTGTAAAATAATATGAAATTGAATTAAATATAATTTTATTTGATGATCAGGGTTGATTTAAATAATAAGGAGTCAAAATGTCTATCGACAAAAAGATTGTGGCTGATTTTGTGAAAAACAAAATAGAATTAGTTACAACAGTACCCTGCAAACAATTAGCAGGAGTTATTGAAGAGATTGATGCGTGTGATGATATTTATCACATTCCATCAAATAAAGAAGACGAGGGCATGGGAATTTGTGCGGGTTCATTCATGGGTGGTAAACGTTCTGCCATCATTATGCAAAATACCGCGATTGGTGTAACCATAAACACGCTTGCGACGCTGACGCAATATTATCGTATGCCATTGCCGATGTTGATAAGTTATCGAGGTGAGCTAGGCGAGCCTGTAGCCTGTCAGGTTGAAATGGCTGTACACACAAAAGCGTTACTTAAGCAGATGAATATTCCTACTTATCATTTTCATCGAGAGCGTGATGTGGAGGAGTTAGATAAGATTTTAAAGTACACATTTATGTCAAACAAACCTGTGGCAATACTCACTGACGCAAGTTTTTGGGGAGGATACTGATCATGATTCGTTCAGAAATTCTTAAGAACTTAATTCCAGTAATCTCAGACCATTTCGTTATCTGTAATATCGGTTTACCCAGCCAAGAAATGCACATGATGGATGATCAAGCGACTAACTTCTACATGCTTGGCACGATGGGTTTATCCTCTTCGATTGGCCTTGGTGTGGCTTTAGCGCAAAAGCAAACGGTTATCTCAATTGACGGTGATGGGTCGGTGTTGACTAATTTAGGCACGCTACCAACAATTGCAAATAATGTCGCTGATAATTTCATTTTACTGATTATCGATAACGGCAGTTACGGTTCAACTGGCGATCAACCAACCTATGCAGGTCAAAAAACCTCACTTGCAGCCGTAGCAGAAGCGTGTGGTTGTGAAAACGTGGTTGAGTGTCAAGCAGAAGAAGCGGTTGATGTGGTTCAAGGTGCAATCGATAGCAAGCAAATGACAGTGATTGTGTGCAAATGTGAATCTGGAAATATCCCTGTGCCGGTGATCACGATGGATCCTGTTGTTATTAAGCATCGTTTTATGACTGAGTTAGAAAAGAGAAATGCTTAGGTATTAACAACCAAGTAAAATCGCTTAAAAGTAGGGGGTGTTGCTTTTTTAAGCTCACCAAGAGCCAGCCGAGCATCGCGAGACAACTGCTTTAGCTTGTCTTTAGGTAAGGCGTAGCCGAATAAAAAGTATGCAGGGATTTCCATAAGGTAATATCAGTACCGAAAGGTCTTAACGAAGGAGAATCTTATAAAAGACACCCCCCCACTTTTAGCAGTTTCTAATCGCTTAATCAGTTACTTGCAAAGCAGTCACTGCAATGGTTTTAATTATATCCTCAACATCTGCACCACGAGAAAGATCATTCACTGGTTTAGCTAAACCTTGCAAGATAGGCCCGATCGCATCTGAACCACCAATACGTTCTGCAATTTTATAACCAATATTCCCCGCTTCTAATGATGGAAAAACGTAGATATTAGCTGGTGCATCGAAGTCGTTGTCTTTCCATTTTACGTTGAGTACATCATTTGAGAATGCCGCATCAAATTGGACGTCACCAATTACATTTAGCTCAGGATGTTCTTTATTGAGAATTTCAACAGCACCACGTACTTTATCCACTTGAGCGTGCTTGGCACTGGCATTGGTTGAGAATGACA
>CALJIH010000058.1 GCA_937974135.1 uncultured Cocleimonas sp.
TAGGCGACCAAAATTGATCCATTAAATGACCATAAGCCTGTAGCTCAATACCGTCCATTCCACCCGCTTTCATGCGCTCTGCGGCATCTGCGTAATCACCGATTAAACGTTCGATATCCCAATCTTCAAGTTTTTTAGGAAAGGCTCTGTGGGCAGGTTCGCGACGGTGCGAAGATGATATCACTGGTAGCCAATCACCTTTATTCCAAGCGGTGCGACGACCTAAATGCGTGAGCTGAATCATCACCGCACAATCATGTTCGTGACAGCGATCAGTGAGTTTCTGAATCCAAGGAACCACTTCATCTTTATATGCAAGAATATTATTAAAAACGGGTGGGCTATCTTTTGAAATCGCCGCTGAACCCGCGGTCATCGTCATTGCAACGCCAGCCTTAGCACGCTCTGCATGATACGCCGCATACCGTTCTTTCGGCATACCATCTTCAGGATAAGCAGGCTCATGACTGGTAATCATGATGCGATTCTTTAACGTAAGATGTTTTAACTGATAAGGTTGTAGTAACGGATCATTAGACATGAGTATTGTTCAATAAGGTTTACTGTTTGTTCATTAATAGTAGCAGTAAATTATTGACTGTCAGTTTGAATAAATTTCATCTGCAATGAATCAACCTAAACTGTTTATTTAACACAAAAAAACGAGGTTAAAATCATTTCAATATTTTCAGCCAAGGTGTTATCCATAACCACAGCTTTAGCTTCATGAAAACCAAGCAAAAGTAGGGGGGTGTCATTTCGACAAGCTCAGTACATCGCTTTAAATATAAATTTCACCCTTTAAAAATAAACTCGCATCACCCATCATCGCAACGCGACTGCCCTTGTCTTCACAAAACACCTCCCCGGTTCGTTGAGAAAGCTGCATCGCATGTAAGGTAGATTTATTCAAACGTTCAGCCCAAAAAGGAATCAGCACACAATGCGCTCTTCCCGTAACAGGGTCCTCAGGAATACCTGCATTTGGGGCAAAAAACCGCGAGACGAAATCAAGCTTGTCTCCTCGTGAAGTGATAATCACGGCAAAAAAATCCGTAATCAGTTTAAGTTTTTCCATATCGGGTTGAATAGAGCGAATATCGGCTTCGCTATCAAATACCACGACTAAATCTTGAGACTCCCAAACCTCTACAGGTCTTTTGCCTAGTGCTTTTGTAATTAAATCACTTACTTGACCTTTACTTACCTGCCGAGAGGGAAAGTCCATACTCAACTTGCCGGTATCAGTTTTTTCCACAATTAGCTTACCGCTCATACTACTAAATTCAACGCGTTGAAGCTTAGGTTGTAAAAATTCAAACACTACATAAGCGCTGGCTAAAGTCGCATGCCCACAAAGATCTATCTCGACTGTTGGGGTAAACCATCTGAGATCATAACCGTCCTCTGTTTGGATGATAAATGCAGTCTCTGCGAGATTATTTTCAGCAGCTATGTTTTGTAAAACAGCATCATCAAGCCATTCTTGCAAAACACAAACCGCTGCAGGATTACCGCCAAAAATCTTACTGCTAAAAGCATCTACTTGGTACATAGGGATTTTCATAAGCATCACTCCATTGAATAATTATTCATAGTAGTGATATCAAATGAAGATGTTAGTACCAGTTTTGGGAGTATTGGATGACCAAACAGGTGAGCTTTGCATAAATTCATACAACGTTTTTGATACAGCAAAAACACGTTTTCATTCAAAAGTAGGTGCCTCCTTAGATTCCTTAGGAATCAAGGAGGTAGTAGACTAATTTCCATAAGGAAATGTCGGGGAAGGTTGTAGCATCGTGCTGAATTTCAATGTTAAATCAATCGAGTCTGATCTTTTTGATTTTTCTTTAAGTGGCAAAAACGCGTCTTCATGCAAAAGTAGGGGGGTGTCTTTTTGATGTTTTAACCTCGTATTTAATCATTTAGAATCTTAGTTAAACATTGCATCCATTCGCGTTTGCATTTCTTCAAAACTCAGATCTTCTTGATGCGTCATTATCGACCAAATGTGGCCAAAAGGGTCTTTTAGTGATCCCATGCGATCGCCATAAAACTGATCTTCTACTTCTCTTAATACGCTTGCACCAGCTGCAATAGCTTTGGCAAATACCGCATCAACATCTTCAACATAAATACATAAATTCACTGGCGAGCCATTCAACGCTTGCGGGCTTAAATTACCCCATTCTTCAGATTCTTCAGAAATCATAATTTTTGAATCACCGATTTGAATTTCGGCGTGAGCGATTCCGCCATCTGGCATTACTAAGCGACCTGCTTCGCAAGCACCAAAAGCTTTTTGATAAAACTTAATTGCCTCATTGGTATTACGCGTTGTGAGATAAGGCGTGATTGTGTGGTAATCATCGGGTATGGGTTTGGCTGACATGTAAGACCTCCACCTTTAGTTAATGACTGTATTGAAAGTATAGGAGAAAATTGAAATCTTTTTAAAACACCGAAAAGTAGGGGGGTGCCTTTTACTTTGTAAAAAATCAAATCTTTTGAGGGGATTCAGTAAGTAAATACGCATTAGTTAATTAAGAGGCAAATTTTATGCTTCCAATTTTAATCTATGAATCTCAAGGAGAAGATAAAATGTTTAATATTCATCATCACATTGGTAAATTATTACTGATATTTTTAATCATGGGTTTATCAGGCTGTGCAGAAAATGTAAGAACCAGCGATACAGGATCAAAACCCATAGTATGTGGAGGAGCATTTCAAAAAGCTTGTCAGTCATGGGAGAGAATTCCAAGCTGTGATGCAGGTTTGATAGAAAATAGTAATGGTTACTGTGTCACACAATCAAATAGTAAACCATCTAGTTGTGGTGGATATTTAAAACGCCCTTGTAAAGTCTGGGAGCGAGTCCCCAGTTGTAATAAAGGTTTAGTAGAGAACTTTGCTAAGGGGCAATGTGTGGCCAAAAAAGTAGCCCAAGCAAAAATTCTCAATTGTGGTGGGCATTTTCAACGAGCGTGTAAAGTTTGGGAGAGAATACCGAGTTGTAACAAAGGTTTGACTGAGAATCTTGCGGGTTTGTGCATAAATTTCAAAAAACTCTATAAACCTAAACCTATCTGCGGTAAAAATTTCCAACGTCCGTGTAAGGTTTGGGAACGGGTACCCAGTTGTAATGCTGGTTTAGTTGAAAATTTTGCAAAGGGAAGATGTGAAAAGAAAGCGAAAAAGCGCATAAATAAATATGTCAGTTGTGGTGGTGTTAATCAGCGCGCTTGTAAATTATGGGAAAGAATACCGAGTTGTAATGCAGGCTTGGTTGAAACCACAAGAGGCAGATGTGTTTTTAAATCTCAAACAAGATCCATTTTTAAACCCAAAAAAGTATTGAACTGTGGTGCTAAAAATCAACGCCCCTGTAAAGTATTTGAAAGAATACCAAGTTGTAACAAAGGTTTACGTGAACATTTCATAAAAAGACGCTGTATTTAGTAGCTTAGATTGGATTTAAGTTGTGAGCTTAAAGTCCATCGTTTGATCAAAACCTCCTTTGATTCTATATGAATCAAGGAGGTTTTTTATATTTAGCGATAACTATAATTATACATATAGCTGCATAAATGCAGGTCATAGTGCGATAAATGCATATTTACATGCGCTAGTGCAATGGTTATATTTATTCGTTATGAAAACAAAATTTAATATCAGTCGGCGTAAATGGCTTTTATCGGGCCTTGGTATGTTTGCTAGCGCAATATTGCCTAAAGCTTTTGCACAAAAATATTACCGTCGTATTCCATTACAATACATCGCTTGCCTCGCTACAGAAAATGAAAAATCAGGAACAGGTGCTGAAAACTGGGGGCTTTGGGAGATTGATCCAGGTCCAATTGGTGTTTGGTTGCGCCTATATCAAATTTTAGAAAAAACACCTATTGCCCCTGCGGGCTGGCGTTTCGATATTGACGATTGGTGGCTCGATGAAAATGGTTTGATCATGAAAGCGCCGACCTTCCCGATGCCAGCTGGGCATTATTACGTCACCAATGGTGAAGATGATATGTCATTGCTGACCGTAGAAAAACCAGATGCTAAGGGCAAACAAGCGTGGTCATTATCGGATGGTAGGAGCATCAAGAACGTCACGCATGGTCCTTGTCGTTCAGCGCGTTACACACCGACAAGTGGTTCAGGTACGTGTTCACCCAAAGATGCGGATCGCAGTGTTTTCCCTTTAAAACCTGGCGAACAACCACCCGAAGTTAACGGCTGTGATCGCCAAAAGTATGCTGTTTTGATTGTGTTTGGATTGCCGGTTGAGGGCTAATATTGAGTGTTATTGCCTAACCCAAGTTTGAGTTCTACCCATTAATGAAATACCGATAAAGCCTCTAACATTTAATTTCTTACCGCCAGCAGTTAATGCCATTTTAGCTTTATACGATTTACCATTTTCAGGGTCGAGAATGGTGCCGCCCGTCCAGCCATCTCCGCCTTTTTTAAGTCCCCACAATATTACCATTCCCATTATTGGTTTATCTTTATTGGAGCTTTTGCATTTTTCACAAACCGCGTCTCTATCGGCGGGGTCTATTATTTTTAAGACACTGCCTCGCAATTCCTTTCCTACCTGACTTATTCTGACAACACTCTTAGGTTTTCCGGTTTTGTCATCAATCGTTAACCAGTCACCCACAGCAGATGTCATATCTGCAGAAAAGGCGGGGTTTGTCACTAAAATTGACATTAATAAGAATGAGCTCAAAAAGGTATATAGAAATTTCATAAGATTTTATCTGGATCAATAATGGTAAATACTTAGTGTTAGAGGTGGGTAAATAGTTTCATTTACTTTTAATTAAAGGTAACCAATGCCCGTAACCGTAAAGCATTGTTTGAAAAAAATTAATGTTTTTATTAAGCATTTTTGTGACCACAATATACTCAACCAGATGTATCACAATTAAAAGAATTCCTAAGATGACGAAAATAAAATTATAACTATCAGGGAAAAACGACACCAAACCCAGGATGAATGCAATCCATATCATAATAACCGTTAGTTTTGTGAGATTTATAAATAAATTGAACATGATTGAAACCTAATTTAGCGATGAGATTTTGAAATTAAGAAGCTTTTTTACGATCTTTAATCCATTTGAAAGCATCGGGAATATCAAACGCCAATGAAATGACATTACATATCAACAGGCAGATCAAAAAATATCGGTAATTATCACTCATTACCTTTTCTGAATTGGTCAAATAAGTAATAAGAATTATCACCAATGGTATCCAAAAAATCACATGAGGAATTGCCATAGTGCTTGAGAAGCCACGTTCCAAAAACAAAGGGATTGCATTAAAAGCGATGCCAGCAATCGCAATACACGCGATTAATAGTGCGCTAGGTTGTTGGATAAACCAAAGCGAGAAAAAATTGATAGGTACAAGAATCAAGAATGTCCATATGCGCACCCATAGCGGCATCTCTAAAAAGCTGTTCCAAATATCGGAGAAAAAAGCCATTGTTATTGTGTCTCTCAAAATAAATTTATGTACATACTTTAGGTAAAAACTCAGCAAGATGATCCATTAAAGCGCGAATCCTTTTATTGTGCTGAACATCGCGATGACAGACTAAGTAAAGAGGCTGTGGAGGAATCACAACATCAAGATCAATTTCCACCAAGTCTGAAACTTCTGATAAATGCTTATACATAACGGTAATACCACCATCATTGCTCGCTAATGCGATATGTAAAGGTGCAAAATCAGTGCGTAAATTAAAATTTTCATTCTTAACGTTTAAACCTATATTCTTACTGCCTTCTTCTAAAATTAATGACCGATCATAGCCAATAATTTTATGATTTAACAAATCTACTGTGTTTTTTGGTGTGCCATTCTCTTCTAAGTATTTTTTACTCGCATAAAAACCCAGAGGTATATCAAACAGATGACGGCAAACTAAATCCATTTGTGTTGGTTGAAACATTCTAATAGCAACATCCGCATCTCTCTTATCTATATTCGTCGCAAGATTACTTACCTCGATTTCAACAGATACATCAGGGTATTTTTCCATAAATAATGGAATGATTTTTGGTAAGTTATAGAAAGCAATCAATTCGTTAACAGATAATCGTACCCGCCCAGAAAGCGTATGCGTATGTCCTGCAACTAAGCGTTGTAAACGATCTGCGCTGGTTTGCATATCCTCACATTCATCTAAAAGTTTACGTCCAAACTCGGTTAATGATAAACCTTGAGTGCTTCTATCAAACAAGATTTGTTCGTATTTTTTTTCCATCGCTTGAAGTTGTCGACTAAGCGTGGGTTGTGATATGCCTAAGAATTCTGAGGCTTTACTCAAGCTACCTTGTTTTGCAATCACTAAAAAATACTGCCACCACTGCCAGTTTTCGTTATTCATATTTGTATATCCATAAGTAATTTATTGCCATTCACTATTTATATATGAAAAGTAGAATAGACATCGAAGCTAAATAAAACAACTCTGAATTTTGAATTTATTATAGAAAGGAGATACACAATGAGAAATATCAGTAACAACAGTCCAAATGAAAATTTAAGTACAATGACAGGATCTAGTAATTCTATGAATCGCAATAGCTTATCGAAACTAAGAGTAATAATGGCTATTGGTGCATTAATGAGTTTAACCGCATGCTCTGGCTATACTTCACATTTAAGTGAAGGTGTATCAGCAATGCCAACGTATCCAGTCGTACAATTTTAAACGAAAAGGAGAATAGCTTTGACATTAACCGCAACGGCACTACTCGCTTATATTAGTTGGACGCTCTTACTTATCGTATTAATAGAAGTGGGTAGAGTCGTTGTAACCGTCAAAACTGGCAAAGCAGCGAATAGCTTTCTAGCTGATGGATCAGATATATCACCGTTTGCTATTAGACTGTCAGGCGCTCATTCGAATTGTGTGGAGAGCTTTCCTTTAGTGGGTGGTACATTGCTTTTGGCATTGGTGACTGAGCAACATGCAATTACTGATCCATTGGCGTTGTGGTTGATGCTTGCGCGTATTGGGCAGTCTTGCGCGCATCTTTTGTCTGGTGCTTCTCGGGTAATTCAGATGCGGTTTGCTTTTTTTGTTATGCAATTGGGGATTATTGCTTGGTGGTTGCCTGCTTTGATGCCCTAGGCATCAAGTAGGTAGTAGACAAATTTCCGTAAGGAAATGTCGAGGGAGGTTGAAGCGTAGTGCTGGCTTTTCCAAGTTATTACGAAAAAGAGCCCAAAAGTAGGGGGGTGTTGCTTTTTTAGGCTGATCAACAGCCAAAAAGTATATCGTTA
>CALJIH010000059.1 GCA_937974135.1 uncultured Cocleimonas sp.
GTTAGATGCAGCGGGTACTACTGCAGTTGTGTAAGTGATACTGATTTCGCCATCAGCAGCATTAATTGCAACACCAGCAACATCTGCTGTAGCAGCAGGTGCAACCCAACCAGCAGATAAACCACCAGCTGCAGGTAGAACGCCATTTGCTGCATTTTCTGCTACTGCTGCTTTAGCACCAGCTGCAAGACTTAAACCTTCAGATACTTTAGCTCGAGTGATGTAATCCTGGTAAGCAGGAAGAGCGATTGATGCTAGGATACCGATGATCGCTACAACGATCATTAATTCGATAAGTGTAAAACCTTTTTGTAATTGCTTTTTCATTTTAAATCTCCAAAATTATTTTTATGATTTTTACATTAATTAATGTAAGTAAGTTTAATTGTTACTGTTTGTCTTATCTTACCCTTCAGATTTTAATCTTTTAGGTATTAACCAAAACTTAACAGCATGAACAACATGTTCGGGAATATACTTGCAGTTGCCATGCCAAAAAATTAAATAAAAACCTAAGTAATTGAAAAATATATAAAAAGTAAATTTATTATAATTTCAGAGTTTAGTTTATCTGCTTTATTTTCTGCCAATATCTGTCACATTGTGACGTTAATCAATAAAAACTGACAACTAATAGTAACTTTTCTACCGTTTATCACCTCTGCGGTATGGTTCTAGTTATTATTGATTGTTATATTCACGGCTTTTACACAATCTTGGATGAGATTAGATGGAAATCACTACAACAGTATTACTTTGGGCATTTGTATTGGCTTTGATACTAGGTGTTGTTGCTACTAAAACAAATTTTTGTACCATGGGTGCTGTATCTGATTGGGTAAATATTGGAGATACTGGTCGGATGCGCGCTTGGGTATTTGCCATTGGGATGTCTATTCTAGGAGTAATGGCATTATCCGTTACGGGTGTTAGTGACTTTACATTAGTCGCTGACAACGAAACAGCTAGTCCACCTTATCTTTCTGCAAACTTTGCTTGGCCAAGAAATGTATTAGGTGGGTTAATGTTTGGCATAGGCATGACCTTAGGATCTGGTTGCGGTAATAAAACTTTACTTAGAGTAGGTAGTGGCAATATTAAATCTATCTTTGTATTTTTAACCATGGCGATTATGGCTTACTTCATGATTTTTACTAACTTTAGCTATGATTATTTTATTTCTTGGATGGAGCCAGCATTTATAGACCTCTCAAATAGTGATATTGATAATCAAGGAATTGGCAGTGTTATTGCTCATCTTGCGGGAGCTGATCCCGAGAGTACCACCACGATAACGGCTGCAATCATTGGCGGACTATTAGTATTGTGGTCGTTACTTTCAAAAGATTTCAGATCAAATTACGATAATGTATTAGCGGGCGTTGTATTAGCTGCGGTTATAGTAGCAGCTTGGTGGGTAACTACTGGAGGTATTGGTCAGGAGTTATTAGAAGAGGCCGAAATGATGGATGAAAGACCTTATGCCTTAGGGGCTCAGTCATTTAGTTTCATTCAACCATCTGGTCATTTTATTCGTTGGATAGAAACTGGTTTTTCGCGAAATATGCTTACCTTTGCTTTGATGGCGGGCTTTGGTGTGGTAGCTGGAGCCTTCCTTTATTCTATATTCACTAAAAACTTCAGAATAGAATGGTTCGCAAGTTTTAAAGATTTCGCTTCACATATCATTGGAGGCATCTTGATGGGAATTGGAGGTGTACTGGCGATGGGCTGCACTATCGGCCAAGCAGTCTCTGGTACATCTACGCTAGCGATGGGTTCTTTCCTAACATTCTTTGCGATTGTATTAGGTTGTGCTTTAACGATGAAGATCCAATATTACAAAATTGTGTATGAAGAAGAAGCCAGTTTTATAAAAGCTTTGGTGGCTGGTCTAGCGGACTTAAAGTTGTTGCCAAATAGCTTACGAAAACTCGATAAAATTTAGTCTTAAAATTATTCAATAGTTCATCGAAAAAGCGCTTGAAAGCGAATAATGGTAGTGTATACTAGCCGCCTTCTTGCAATACAGCGTTTGAAAAAACAAAGTAAGCTAAGATTTGGGGCGTTAGCTCAGTCGGTAGAGCAGTTGACTTTTAATCAATTGGTCGAGCGTTCGAATCGCTCACGCCCCACCATTCATTCAAAGGCCTGATTTTTATATCAGGCCTTTTTTATTTCTACAAAAAATACACAAAAAAGCATTACCATTAGCTTTGATTGATAATTTCTGGAATCTCAAACGCTGTGACTTTTGGAAGTTTTCCTTCGAATTTTTCCACTTCAACCAAACATGAATGTGCTGCTGGTCCTTGAGCCAGTGTTGAAGTACCAAGGTCTGGTGTTAATACATTTACATTACCGTGTTTACAAAGGCTGCCAATTTCACCGGGTACCTTTGGGTCATACCAAGAACCTGTAGGCATTTGAACCACATTTTTGAGTAAATTCAGGTCTGTTTTAACGCCAGCTAAACAAGCTCCACGTTGATTAAATACACGCACGACATCATCGTTTTGCAATCCTCTCTCAGCAGCATTTTCAGGATGCATCAAAATCATTTCACGCTCATTAATTTTAACCGCTCTACTTTGATTGCCATGATCTAATTGCGAATGCAGTTTGGTTTTTGGTTGGGTGCCTAATAGGTGAAGTGGATATTTAGAATTAACAATCCCAAGCCATTCATTGGGTTCAATCCACTTAGCGTGCCCAGAAATTTTAGGATCAGCAAAACTATCAATCTTTTCAGAGAATATCTCTATCTTGCCGCTGGGTGTGTTTAATGGATACTGTTTTGGATTTTCTCGAAATGATTCGGCTAACACCACTGGTTTTGTGGGTGGATCTGGTCTGAACCAACCTTGTTTTTTTAATGTTTTGTAATCTGGTATCTCAATACCAGCGTTTAAACAACGTTGTTGTGTTTGTTGATAAATCCAAGACAGCCATTGTTGTTCATCTCGACCTTCTGTAAAGGAGTCTTTAACTCCCATTTTTTCAGAGATTCCGCTTAAAATGTCATAATCATGCCGTGCATCATCTGGTGGTATTACAGCTTGTTGCATATCGATTAGATAGGCATCACGAGGCGATAAGCCAATATCATTTCTCTCAAGGGGAACAGTAGATGGAAGCACGATATCTGCATGCTTAGCTAAACTATTCCAGCACCAATCATGCACAATGATCGAATCTGGCTTGCGCCATGCTTTTAGTAACCGATTTAAATCTTGGTGATGATGAAAGGGATTACCACCCGCCCAGTAAACGGTTTTGATATCGGGGTAGGTTAATTCTTGCCCATTAAATAAATAGCTTTCTCCGGGTTTTAATAGCATATCGCTAATACGCGCTACAGGTATGAAAGTATCAACAGGATTCTTACCTTGAGGCAATGCCGCACCTGGTAGTTTGGTATTATGTATACCCACACTATTGGTTGCACCGTAACCAAATGCTACTCCGCCTCCTGCTAATCCTATTTGTCCAAGCATCGACGCAAGAGTTATAGCTGCCCAATAAGCTTGTTCACCATTATCTTGTCGAGTCAATGACCAACTTACGGAAATCATTGTGCGTTGTTTTGCCATTTTTCGCGCTAATTGACGAATTATTTCAGCATCGATTCCACTAATCGCGCTCGCCCAGTTAGCATCTTTTGGGATGCCATCTTTTTGTCCAGTCAAATAAGGTAAAAATTTTCCAAAACCAACAGTGTATCGATCAAGAAATGCCTCGTCGTGTAAACCTTCAGAGTAAAGGGTATGAGCCAAAGCTAGCATAAGCGCAGTATCGGTATTGGGTCTTGCGGCTAACCACTGTGCATTGAGATTAGCGTTCATATCATCTTTATAAGGACTGATATTTACAAATTCGATGCCAGCTTCTTGCGCTGCTTGCAAGCTATCGCGTTGTATATGATTGCCTACACCCCCGTTATTAATTTGGCCGTTTTTTAAGGGAACGCCGCCAAAAGTGACAACTAGTTTTCCACTTTCTATGATAGATTGCCAACTTGTGCCTTTGGCAAGAAATTCGAATAAGTCACCCATAACATGAGGCAGAATGACTTCACCAGCAGCTAGGCTATAAGTATTTACAGAACGTGTATAACCACCAATGCAATTGAAAAAGCGATGGATTTGGCTTTGCGCGTGATGAAAACGTCCCGCACTGGCCCATCCATAGGAACCTGCATAGATGGCTTCATTGCCGAAATCTGAAGTGACGCGCTTTAATTCATCTGCAACAATTTGTTCTGCCGTATCCCAGTCGACTTCAATAAATGCTTCAGCGCCACGCTTATCATTATTTGACCCAACACCGTTTTCTAACCAACTTTTACGCACCGCAGGTTTACGAATTCGATTTCTAGCGTTTATCGTATCGAGGATGCCTTCAGCGATTCTGGATGGATCTTTATCCTGTTCGAAGGGATGTAGTTTCTTTATTTTCCCATTTTCAGTTTCGATTCGGAATACACCCCAATGTTCGCTGCTTAAGGGGAACTGTTTAATGTCTGTAATGATGAATTCCTCTTTAATGACACTACATGAATTATTACACCTAAGCTTACATCAGGGATGAATAATCCTAATACAAATATTATAGTGAATTATCTTGAATTTAGAGGATAAAGAAACGTGTTTTACTGAGAAAAGATCAAGGCTATGCATAACCTCTATTTGTATTTGAAAAAAGACACCCCCCCACTTTTATTCGGTTTCACTTCATCCTGCGGGTCAGCGTCACCTAGTGCCTTCGTTCTCTCAGTTGCGTCTCGGCTTATCTGTTTTGAATTAACTGTTTTGGTAGATTTCTCTAAGACTGTTTTTTTGTACTTTACCCATGGTATTTCTGGGTAATTCATCCACAAAGAAAATCTCTCGAGGTTGTTTGAAACGCGCTAATTTGGGATTAATATAATCCAATACATCTTGATTGCTAATATTCGAATTCTGGTGTTTCACAATAACGGCGGCAACTTTTTCACCAAAGTCAGCATCTGGAAGACCGATAACTGCGCTCTCATTCACACCTTCAATCTCGTCGATAAGTAATTCCAGTTCTTTAGGATAGATATTGTATCCACCACTGATAACAAGATCTTTTGAGCGTCCTACAATGGTCAGATAACCTCTTTCATCAAAGCTACCTAGATCACCTGTGATAAAAAATCCAGATTCACGGATTTCTTCAGCCGTTTTTTCGGGCATTTTCCAATAGCCTTTAAAAACATTGGGGCCGCGCACCTCAACAGAACCTACTTCACCGGTTTTTAAAGGCTCACCAGTAGTTTCATCAGTAACGATGACCTCCACATCAGGTAATGGATATCCTACGGTTCCAGCAACTCTATCGCCATCATAGGGGTTAGAAGTATTCATATTGGTTTCTGACATACCGTATCGTTCAATAATGTAATGACCTGTGTGTTGATGCCATTCTATGTGCGTATCTGCCAACATGGGTGCAGAACCTGAGACGAACAAACGCATGTTTTTTGTTGATTCTGAATTTAATCCATTTAAATCAAGTAAACGCACATAGAAAGTCGGAACACCCATGAGAACAGTTGCTCTTGGCATATTGGCGAGGATTTCATCAACATCAAACTTGTTATGAAAGATCATTGAAGATCCCGCCATTAGAGTGACATTGATTGCAACGAATAACCCATGCACATGAAAAATAGGAAGGCTATGGATAAGAATATCTTTTTTATCAAAGTGCCAATAATCCACCAAAGTCATAGCATTTGAAGCGAGATTGTTATGCGTGAGCATCGCACCTTTTGAACGCCCAGTCGTTCCTGAGGTGTAAATAATAGAAGCTAAATCGTCAGATGAACGTTCGATACCTTTAAAACCATCACTTTCTTGCTCAATTAATGGCAGAAAGCTACCGCTACCATCTTGA
>CALJIH010000060.1 GCA_937974135.1 uncultured Cocleimonas sp.
CACTTTGCAGAGGTAGCGTTAAACGAAGAGGGCGTATACCGAGATGCGCGTATGAATGCCTTAAAAACCAGTGAGACGGTGGCATTCTATCGTTATGACGGTGATTTGTATTTTGCCAATGCGGGTTATTTAGAACGTAAATTATTAAACGCAGTTGCAGACAAACCAAAACTAAAAGTGATCGTTTTAGATTTAGAAGCTGTCGATCAAATTGATGCAACAGGTGAGGAGATGTTGGGTCACATGTCTTCACGTTTGGCAGAAGCAGGTATTGAATTCTATATTTCTCGAATTAAGTTTAAAGTAGAAGATGCGCTGAAACGCTCAGGGCTTTATAACAAAATAGGTCCTGAACACTTCTTCGTTCGTCGTACACGTGCGATTAAAGCCATTAAAGAAAAATACGGCGATGAAGTAGACGTAAGTCACTTGATTTATCACAAGCCAGTGGAAATTGTGGTTTATGAAGGTGATGATGAATCTGATAAGGATTCAGATAAAAAAGCATCTAACAAATCTAAGGATAAAAAGAAGCCTGAAAAATAATCTTTTATTCACGTTTTTTTAACAAAACTGCGTTTAAAATCATCCATTCAATTCAAAACTACGTGAGCTTTGCATAAATTCTATTTACATTTTATGGAAAACTAAAACGTAATATCATTCAAAGTAGGGGGATGTGTTTTAAACGCTAAGCAAATCTCTAATGTGCATATAAGGTTTGTTAAATGATTAACAGTAAAATAGTGAAATGGCTCTTTTTTATTTTTATAGGGATTTTCATCGGCGCATGTTCGATAAATTCCAAGCTTTCTTCAAGTTCTGTAAAGAACCTATCTGATTCGGCACATTATCAACAGGGTAAGTTTCAAAATATCCCTAAAATAAGTCCTAAAAGTTTCAGTCGGACCATGGTTAGGATAATTAAACGCAGTGTTTTTGAAGAACAAATCGATAATAAACCTTCTAAACCGTTACCAGTTAAGCCCCTAACTAGAACACAATTAGATGCGCTTAGTAATGATGAGTTGTATTTAGTAAGGTTAGGTCATTCTTCTATATTACTTAAGGTTTATGGCAAGTATTGGCTACTTGATCCGATGTTTTCGAAGTATGCTTCTCCTTTTCAATTCGTCGGCCCTAAGCGTTTTCATGCTCCGCCAATCAGCGTTGAAGATTTACCACCTATTGATAAAATTATGATTTCGCATAATCATTATGATCATTTAGATGAAAACACCATTAAACAGTTAACTGCTAAAACGAAGCAATTCTTAGTGCCACTAGGGAATAAAAAAGAACTTAAAATATGGGGTGTTAAAGAATCCAAAATCAAAGAATTTGATTGGTGGCAAGAATTTCAATCTGATGATGCCTTGTTTGTATTTACACCCGCGCAGCATTTTTCCGGAAGAAGTTTGAGTGATAGAAACCATACGCTTTGGGGGTCATGGGTGATAAAAACACCCAATGATAGTTTGTATTTCAGTGGTGACTCTGGATACTTTAAAGGTTTTAAAGAGATTGGTAATAAGTATGGGCCGTTCGATTTTACTATGATCGAAACTGGTGCGTATAACAAGCAGTGGCCTAAAGTGCATATGTTTCCTGAGGATTCTGTCAAAGCGCATATGGATTTACGAGGTGATGTTATGATGCCTGTTCACAATGGCACCTTTGATTTGGCATTTCATCCTTGGTATGAACCGCTTGAACGTGTCACTAAAGAAGCTCAAAAACAAAAAATAAAGCTAACCACTCCTATAGTTGGAGAGGTTTTCACAATTACTCAAGAAGCAGAAATAAATCCGTGGTGGGAAAAAAGCAAATAGCTCTTATATGCTTTTTGCAAATTAATAGAGGATGGTTTGATCAAATCTAAACTTACAAAAGAGACTATCGAGAAACTAGCGACTCAAGAGCATTATCACAATGGTAGATTTCGTAACTCTACGCCTCATCATGCTCGTAGTTTTTCTCGAATAATGATGCGACAAATTAAGCGCACTATCATTGAAAAACCCATCGATAAAAAACCATTAAAACCCTTACCAATAAAACCAGTTAGTCAAAGCCAGCTAGAGGCATTGAGTAGTGAGGAATTGTTTATTATTAAATTAGGGCATTCTTCTATTTTGTTAAAAGTGTATGGTGAATATTGGTTAATTGATCCAGTATTTTCAGAGCGAGCCTCGCCACTAGCGAATCTTGGGCCAAAGCGTTTTCACCCAACACCGATTAGCATAGATGAATTACCAAACATTGATAAGGTGCTTATTTCCCATAACCATTATGATCATCTAGATAAGGCTTCGATAAAGAAGCTGGCTAAAAAAACCAAGCAGTTTTTAGTGCCACTTGGCGTAGATTTTGACTTACAAAAATGGGGCGTTAGCTATGCACAATGCCATGCATTTGATTGGTGGCAAGAAGAACAAACCGAGCATGCCTTTATCGCGTTTACTCCATCACGGCATTATTCTGGTAGAACAAACAAAGATAGAAATCTGACGCTATGGGGATCTTGGGTAATTAAAACGCCTAATGAAAGCCTATACTTTAGCGGTGATTCTGGCTACTTTGAGGGCTTTAAACAGATCGGAGACAAGTACGGACCATTCGACCTCACCTTAATCGAATCAGGCGCTTATAATAAAGACTGGCCAGCGGTGCATATGTTTCCTGAGGAGTCGGTACAAGCGCATATCGACTTAAATGGAAAAATGATGTTACCGATTCACAATAGTACCTTTGATTTATCAATACACCCTTGGTATGAGCCCCTAGAGCGTGTTAGTGTGTTGGCTAAAGAACAAAACGTTAATCTTACTATTCCTGTTTTTGGTGAAATTTTTACAGCAAAGCAAGAAGCATTTAAGACAGTATGGTGGGATCTTAATTAGAGCAAAAGGTAGGATGTCGAATGCCAAATATTTCAACTAAAGTCGATTTTATTCCACTAAATATTGCTGTATTGGTGGTATCCGATTCGCGCGCAGAAGCCGATGATAAATCGGGTAAAATGCTGGTTAAATTACTCACCCAGACTGGTCATTCACTCGCGGATAAACAATTTGTAACAGACGATATTTATGAAATTCGTGCAGTAGTTTCAAATTGGGTGGTTGATCCGGATGTGCATGCCGTAATCACCACGGGTGGAACTGGTTTAACTGGACGCGATGTGACGCCTGAGGCAATGAAAGTGTTATACGATAAAGAGATCGAAGGCTTCGGTGAGATTTTTCGTAAGCTATCCTACGACTTAATTGAAACCTCTACGATACAATCTCGAGCCATTGCTGGTTTAGCAAATGGCACCGTGTTATTCACGCTCCCCGGCTCTCCGGGTGCGTGTAAAGATGGCTGGAATATGATCATTCAGCACCAATTAGATTTTCGTCATCAACCCTGTAATCTTGTGCAAATGATGCCACGCTTCAAAGAAATGTAAGTATGGCTTTTGATTCAACCAATCACTGCGATGTAGGTCAATCCCTGATCTCATTGGAACAAGCGCTTGTAGAACTCAAATCACGAGCAAAAATAATAGAAAAGAGTGAAAAAGTTCAATTAAACAGTGCTTTAGGTCGCGTGCTTGCCGAAGATATTGTCTCGAATATCAATGTTCCTCCTGCAGATAACAGCGCTATGGATGGTTATGCATTGCTTGCTACTGATTTAACTGAAGACCAAAATGAGTTTCTAGTTAGCCAACGAATATGCGCGGGCGAAGTAGGGGAAAAATTAAAACCGAATACAGTAGCTAGGATTTTCACAGGTGCACCCATTCCAGTAGGTGCTGATGCTGTCTTGATGCAAGAAAATTGTGAGTATCAACAGACATCAAATACAGTTGTGATTAAACAATCATCCTTAGTCAGCGGCGCAAACGTTAGAAAAGCTGGAGAAGACATTAAAGAAGGTGCAATGGTACTTCATGCAGGGCAAAAACTTAGAGCGCAAGATATTGGTTTGGCTGCATCTGTAGGTATCGCTGAGTTATCGGTAAAGCGACGTTTGAAAGTTGCTGTATTTTTTACGGGTGATGAATTATGCGATCCGGGGAAGTCACCTAAAGCAGGTCAAATTTATAATTCTAATCGTTATACCTTAACAGGCTTATTAAATAGCTTGGGTTGCGAAGTTATTGATCTGGGAAATGTAGAAGATACGCTTGATACCACAATCAAGACCATGCAAAGTGCAGCGGAGCAAGCTGATTTAGTGATGACCAGTGGTGGTGTATCTGTCGGTGAAGAAGATCATATTCGTAAAGCGCTAGAACAACTCGGCGAATTAAATATGTGGCGCGTGAATATAAAACCAGGCAAGCCTTTTGCCTTTGGGCAAATAAACACAACCGCAAAACAAACACCCTTTATTGGCTTGCCGGGTAACCCCGTTTCTGTATTTGCTACTTTTTGTATCTTTTGTCATCCCTACATTTTACAAACCCAAGGTGCTTCGAATACTCAAGCTAAAAGCTATAAGGTTGCTAGTGGTTTTGAATTAGATGGTAGTGAAAGTCGCAATGAATATCTCCGCGTTCGACATCAAATTAATCAACATGGTGACGCTTCACTTAGTCTTTATCCTAATCAAAGTTCAGGGGTTTTGACTTCTGCGAGCTGGGGTAATGGGTTTGCCTTTATTCCTGCAAATACGGTTGTACAGCTAGGCGATTTAATTACTTTTACACCTTTCAGTGAGTTTTCAATTGCATAGTGTTTTTTGAATAAAAATCCATGAAAAACAATAAACTAGCAGTAATTTATGCGTTAATATCCGTTGCTATGTGGTCTACAGTCGCCACTGCATTTAAATTAAGTTTGGCTGAAATGAGTTTATTGCAATTGCTTACTGGGGCTAGTTTTTTTTCAACCTTAGTCCTCAGTTTATTTTTGCTATACCAAGGCAAACTTAGCATTGCACTGGCTGATATCCCGCTTAATGTTAAATCTATTTTATTTTTAGCGCTGTTAAATCCTGTTGTTTATTACATTATCCTTTTCAAAGCTTATGACTTATTACCCGCGCAAGTTGCTCAGCCGTTAAATTTTACTTGGGCAATTACGCTCACTTTACTTTCAGTACCACTACTTAAACATAAACTTACCAAACATGATTTGATTGCGATTGTGCTAGGTTATAGCGGAGTAGTATTAATTTCCATTAGCGGTAAAAGCATGACTGGTGAACTCAATTATCTGGGTATCTTTTTAGCGCTGTTGAGTACCATTATCTGGGCTTTGTATTGGTTGCTAAATGCTCGAGATGAAAGACCACCGATTATTAAACTATTCCAAAGTTTTCTGTTTTCTGTACCGATTTTATTTTTTGTCACGATCATTTTTGAAGGAATGCCAGATACCTATAATATCAAGCAGCTGTATGGAATTGCCTATGTGGGAATCTTTGAAATGGGCTTGGCATTCATCTGCTGGCAATTGGCAATTCACTATACGGATAAGGTCAGCAGGATAGGCACTTTGATCTTCTTATCACCCTTTGTGAGCCTATTCATTATAAATCGTGTGTTGGGTGAGCCATTGTTTGCAACAACATTTATTGGTTTAGCCTTGATTGTGATTGGTATAACTATTCAGAACTCAGTTAAAACACCTCAAAAGTAGGGGGGTGTCTTTTTTAAATTCAATATTAACGGGCTTTATCTAGTTTGATTAATGTTTCCATCTGACTAGGCGTTTGGATCATTGTATCATTGCGTGATCTTCTTAAATCACTCACTATCGAGGTTAAAGATAGGTCTGGCCACTTTTTCATTGCCATGGCTGCAAGGGCTTGCCCTGTTCTGCCAACCCCCGCTTTGCAATGAATAACAGGCAGTAGTTTTTTGTTATCTAAAACGGCGCGGCTCTTTTTCTCTGCATAAAAAGCGTTTTTTTCTGCGACTTTTGTTTCAATTAATGACACTAAGTTTTCTGTTGTTTTGGCACTAACCGTCTGATGATCGGGCCAATTAAAAACATGAATAACGGGAAAATCGATGGTTGTTTGAAATCCACTTATTTCAAAATTGTATAGCCTAGCTTGAATTTCATCGCCTAGATCGACTTCGTCAAGTGGCGTCGATTTAGTTTTTAATGATTCAAAGGGAATAGATGTTGAGAAGTACGGAGGTAGTTTCGCGTCTTTGATATCTTTATCACTGGCTAAGATAACTAAAGCAGGTGTGCGATTTTCTACCATCATTTGGCACTGAGCTTCTAATTGATGGATAAATGGAAACTGCGTGGCAATGGCGATATTTGTTTCATTAATACTAATGCGATTAGCATTTAAATGCTCATGCACATTGGTATTTACAGAAAACGGAATATTGAACCGATCGCGCTTGGAATTAAAAGGGACACGCTCAGTAGGACTTTTAATTGCCATGAGCTCAGAGACTAAACCCTTATCGACATTGTCGTTATTTTCATTCATTTATTTAAACTTGTTTTTTAGTTTCTGTAATCTGATCCTTCACGATCTAGAATAAGTTTTAAATCGTCGAAATGCCGATCAGCTTGAATGCCGTAATTGTCTAATTCATCTGCCGTTTTTAGTGCGACTTCGTGGCTCAGTATGCGTAATTTTTTACCCGTTTGTAAAGCGTGAATGTAAGTCATTGCGGCTCTTTCAAAATAGTAGAGTCGATCAAAGGTATCTGCGACTGTTTTACCTAAAACGAGTAAACCATGATTACCCATAATCAGTACTTTTATTTTTGGATCACTGAACAAACGGGCGCAACGTTCTCCTTCTGCTTCTAGTGCTAAACCTCCGTAATTAGTATCAACCGCATAACGCTCATAAAACATTGCACAGTTTTGATCTAGTGGTGGTAGCGAGGCATCTTCTAAACAAGCGAGTGCGGTCGCATACGGGCTATGCACATGCATAATACAACGCGCGTGAGGCACATGCCTGTGTACGCTTCCGTGTAATCCCCAAGCAGTTGGGTCGGGTGCATCTGGGCGGTCCATGGTGGTTGGATCATTGGCATCGAGTAAGAGTATATCGCTCGATTTTATCAACGAGAAATGACGCTGGTTTGGGTTGATTAAAAACTCAGTACCATCTTCATTAACCGCTAAAGAAAAATGATTCGCAACAGCTTCATGCAAATTAAGCCTTGCAGCCGTTTGAAATGCAGCAGCCAAATCAATACGTTGTTGATGATGTGTAATATTAGTCACGTTATTTGTATTTTTTTGAATAGTCATAACACTGCTCCCTTACAAATTTAAATTAGTGTAGCATTTACGCTTTAAAAGGCAATTGAACGTATTTCGTGATTGATTTTAAAAATACGAAAAAGTAGGAGGGTGTCTTTGACTTACTTCGACAAAGCTCAGCAGGAGTGTTCAACAGAGCTGTCTTTTAAATTTATCTTGGAGTCACTTAATCCGGTAATTTTTTAATATGAGATGCAATTAAATTCCGTTCTGTTCTTGGACTAATGGCAAACCGATCTTTATAAGTTTTACTAAAATGTCCCCAAGTTTTAAAACCACAAGAAAGTGAAATCTCTCGTATGGATAACTCGGATTGAATTAATAACCTTCTCGCGTTGTTAAGCCGTAATCGTAGGTAATATTGCATAGGAGTGCATTCCAAGTGAGACTTAAACAATCTTTCTAATTGGCGTTTTGATACCCCCACATAATCCGCCAATTCGTGGGGTGTTAAACATTCTTCTAAATTAGCTTCCATCAATCTAACTGCTTCAATCAATTTTGGTTGAGAGCCGATTTGCAAACGTAACGGAATTCTTTGTGGGTCACCAATACTGCGAATATGATCGACCATGAGTTTCTCACTGACGGCTGCCGCTAATTGACGACCGTGATGCTGGGTTAATAAATGATGCATCATATCGATACATGCAGTACCGCCTGCGCAGGTATAACGGTTGCGATCTAATTCGTAAATATCATTACTTAATAATAAATGTGGAAACTCCTCTCGAGTAGCGGCGAGATGATCCCAATGCATGGTGCAACGATAGCCATCAAGCAAACCTGCTCGCCCAAGAATATAAGCGCCCGTGCACAAAGAGCCTAATGCAGTGCCTTTGGTATCTTGAAGATGTAGCCATCGACCAATCGATTGTGTCCAATAGTTCCTAATATTATTGCCACCACACACAAATAAGGTTTCGTAAACATCAACTTCATTGAGGTTTTTATAATTTTTAAACTCTAATCCGTTGCTTGCCTCGACTACATTATCGTTTGGTGTGATGGTATCCCAAGTATAAATTTCTTCACCTTTCACATGATTTGCTAAGCGTAAGGTTTCTATCGCTGAAGCATAGGCAATTAAAGAGAAGTTTTGCATGAGGAGAAAACCAAAATGCCTTTTCTTAGAATTATCTGTTTTAATTTGTATGTGCTTCATTTTAAATTTAGTCTAGCACTTAAGGTTTAAATGACAATTATCAAAACATAAACGTATTGCTAAAAACCCTAAAAAGTAGGGGGGTGTCGTTTTTAGAATAAAATTATTAATAAATAGGTGTGATTAATGCAAACAATCAAACTCGGTAAATACAGACACTTTAAAGGTGGTGAATATCAAGTCATAGGAACAGCAAGACATTCTGAAACACTTGAAGTCATGGTGATTTATAAACCATTATATGAATTGAATGCAGATGAGTTGAAAACTTGGGTAAGACCCATTGAGATGTTTTTTGATAGCAAAGAACATAACGGTGAGACGGTATCGCGCTTTACGTTTATTGAATAATAATTGAACTGCTGTTATTACAAATAAACAATATCGCTATCTTTATAGCGTCGCTTAGATTTCTTGATCATTCTCGCTTCACTATCCCGGCGATGTAATAAACCCTCTAAGCCTTTGTCTTGCCAGAGTCGTTTCATGGATTGGAATTCTTTGGCAATAGCAGCTAAATCTTGCTTTTTCACATGCTTTTTAATCGCCAACATTTCTTTACGGCGTGCGCCAGTAAGTTTTGAGCCACGATTGTAAACTAAAGATAACAACATCGATTGCGCATCCGCAGGAAGCTTTTCAATCCCAGGATAAATACGACGGGTTTGTTTGGCATATTCAGGCAACGTGCGCGTATAAAACAGTTTTTCGGCAGCAGCGTAAGGGACTTTGATCCGCTTGCGACAGACTGCGGTACACAAACGTTTTGCTTTTGCTCCTCTGACACCCGCGGCTTTAACGAGCTCTTCGAGCGTGGCGTCTGTGACTAAACCTTGTAAATCTGCTCGAATGCGAGTTTTAGTCGCGCAGCCTAAATCGTAACCGATACCAATTGTGACACCACTATTACCACCAGGCCAACAGGCTTTAGTGAGGCGTTTTTCGTAATAAGCTTTGGAGCTGATTTCGTGTTTGATAATCGCGCGTAATCCTTGTTTAGAGACTTTTAAGCTATAGCTTTGTTTTATTTTCAGAGCTTGCTCAATTTTACTCAGCGTCATTGGCCCAATAATGCCATCCGCTGTTATGCCTAAATGACGTTGGATATTTTTGATCCGTGTTTTTAATTGAGATCCCATGCTTGCCCCCTATCTAATTAACTACTGATTATATAGTCTCATGAAATGATGAATTTGTTCATTTAGATAGGTATAGCTTGTTGAGTACACGCAACCAGAGTAAAACCGCCTAAAAGTAGGGGGGTGTAGTTTTTACCAGTGAACTAGGCAAAAAAAGTTCTATTAATGTGCTTTCTTTAGGAAACGTCGATGTTTATCCCTAACTTTTCTTCAATCACCGCTAAACGTGCTTCAATTGCATCCAGTCTGTTGTTATCCATTTCGGGCAGGGCAACTACGGATTTTTCTTTTTCCAATGCGCTTATGTCAATCTCTCCGCAGAGTAAATGCGTGTAACGTTCCTCTCGGCGACCTGAACCTTTTGGGATTAAAATTGCCAAAGGTGTTTCGCGATTTATCATGTCGTCTAATGACGTGTGCAAATCATTCAAGTCATCGAATTCAACCATACGAGCTGTGCGTGTTTTTAAATCATTAATGGTTTGTGAGCTGCGTAATAACATGACTGTTAATAAGGCTTGTTGTTTGCGATCAATGGCTAGCTCATTGCATACGCGATGCGTAATTTTATTCGCACGTTCGCCGTAATCGATACCCGCGAGTTTACGTTCAACCAGTGCATTAACCGTATGACCAATTTGGCCTTCGGTGAGTTTCATTACAGGTTCGCGATTACTTTTTTGATTACAAGCATTCATCAACGAATTAGTGGTAAGAGGATAATTTTGAGGAGTGGTTAAGTGTTTTTCCATCAATGCACCAATCACTCGGGCTTCTAGCGCGTTAAAAAAAGCAGATTTTGCATTATTATCAGTGTCTGATTCGTCTATTATATTTAAACTTTCTTCCATGATTTACCCCACAATTAAATCGATTAATGAATAGCTTGTGTGAATAGTGTACGATTTGTTGCCTAGATAAAAACTGAATAAAATCGTACACATTTTTTAAATAAAACAGATAAAGAATCCATTTATGTTGAAACTCCTTAAAACAATAAAGTCTTCGCTTAATCCAATCATCCGTATTTTTACTATTTACATTATTTTATTGAGTTTTCTTGTACCAGCGCAAGCAAAGTCTCATAAAGAAATCAATGTCATCAGGAATTCAGTGGTAAAAATATATACCACCATGAACGCGCCAGATTATTTTCGTCCATGGGGTCAATTAACTACCTCTCAATCAAATGGTTCGGGGTCAATCATCTCGGGTAACCGTATTTTGACGAATGCCCATGTGATTGCGAATTCCAGTTTTATTCAAGTACAAAAGCAGGGCGATTCAAGAAAGCATAACGCAAAAGTTAAGTTCGTTTCGCACGATACGGACTTGGCGATTCTATCGGTTGAATCAGAAGGATTTTTTGAAGGCAGTGAAGCCTTAGAGATTGGCGAATTACCCGAAACCTTAGACGAGGTTAGAGTCTATGGTTTCCCCATGGGCGGTAAAACACTCAGTACAACTAAAGGAGTGCTGTCGCGCGTAGAACACCAAAGTTATGCACATGCGGGCGGAAATTATTTAGCAGGTCAAATCGACGCTGCAATCAATCCTGGTAATAGCGGTGGACCAGTGATTACCGATGGCAAGATAGTGGGTGTGGTGATGCAAGCTAACTTCAGTGAAACCTCAGAAAATCTTGGCTATTTTGTACCACCGACAGTTATCAAACACGTGCTAAAAGATATTGAAGACGGAGAATACGATGGTTTTAGAAGTTTAGGTTTTTTCACGCAAGGCATGGAAAGTCCCTCAATGAAGCAATTCTATGGCATTGAAAAAAACCAAAGCGGTATCTTAGTCACCTATATTGTTAAAGATTCTCCTGCATCGAAAGTCTTAAAAGTCGGTGATGTAATTACCAAAGTCGATAAATACGCGGTGGCGGATGATGAAACTATAAACTTTAGAGAAAACCAACGCACAAGTTATAAATATGCGATTGATCAATTCCAACATGATGAAGAGGTGTCAATCACGATAAACCGCAAGGGTGAAGAACTTACAGTAAGTGTTCCTGTTGGGGTAGAGATGAATAATCCAACTGTGGTTAGGCAAGAGCGTTTTGATCAGGTTCCTGAATATTATATTTATGGTGGTGTATTGTTTGTGCCATTAAATATGAATCTAATCAAACGTTGGGGTAATAACTGGACTCGTTCTGCACCGTTTGACTTTTTACGTCATCGTTTTGAATGGCGTTCCGATGAGCGAGAAGAGGTTATCGTGGCATTAATGGTTTTCCCTAGCGAAGTGAACTTGGGTTATCACAGTTGGAAGAATTGGGTGATTGATACTGTGAATGGCAAGAAGATTAAGAACTTCGCTGAACTCACTGAAAAATTACATAATAATACTGATGAGAATATTGTGATTGCCGATACGGATGGTTATCAAATTGTGTTGAATCATGAAAAAGCAGTAGCCAGTCGTGACTCGGTGCTGAGACGCTATCGTATCCCTGCCTATCATTCGAAAGGTTTATTTGATAAGAAGACTGAGAAATAGTTAATGGCACAATTAAACCAAATCACAATTACTCGCCCAGATGATTGGCACTTACATGTGCGAGAAGGTGAAGCGTTAAAAAGTGTGGTTCCCGATACTGCAAAACAGTTTGGACGTGCGATTATTATGCCTAATCTCGCAACACCGATCACAACAGCTGAGCAAGCACAAAGCTATCGCGATGAAATTAAAGCAGCAGTGCCTGATGCTGATTTCGAACCCTTGATGACTTTGTATTTAACCAATAACACCACGCCTGAAATGATTCGCGACGCCAAGGCCACTGGTTTTATACATGCGTTAAAACTGTATCCTGCGGGTGCCACGACAAATTCGGATAAAGGCGTAACGGATATCAAAAATATCTACCCAGCTCTAGAAGCGATGCAAGAAACAGGTTTATTGTTGTTGGTTCATGGTGAAGTGACTGATCCTGAGATTGATATTTTCGATCGAGAAAAAGTGTTTATTGAAAATATACTTAGACCATTAACAGCAAAATTTGCAAAATTAAAAGTTGTACTTGAACATATCACCACCGCTGATGCTGTTGAGTTTGTAGAACAAGCTCCAAAGAACATTGCGGCGACTATCACCGCGCATCATTTATTGATGAATCGAAACGATATTTTTGCTGGGGGCATTCGTCCTCACCATTATTGTTTACCCATTCTAAAGCGCGAAACACATCGTCATGCACTGGTAAAAGCGGCGACCAGTGGCAGCCCTAAATTCTTTTTAGGCACGGATAGCGCTCCACACGCACAAGGTGCTAAAGAGTCTGCTTGTGGTTGTGCCGGCATGTATACGGCTTATCATGCCATGGAGTTATATACAGAAGCGTTTGATAAAGCTGACGCCTTGGATAAACTGGAAGGTTTTGCGAGTTTATTCGGGCCTGAGTTTTATGGATTACCGGTTAATACCCGTTCGATCACATTAGAGCGTGAGCGTTGGGAAGTTCCGCAATCTTTGGCTTTGGGTAATCAGAAGATAATTCCATTACGTGCGGGACAGAATTGCGAATGGAAAATGCGATGAATCATTCTTGATAAAAGACACCCCCCCACTTTTGTAAGGTTTTGAATGCATTTAAGAATCATCAATCTCAGTGATTAATTATGTTAGGATCAACCTGAGTTTATATAAGAGAATACTAATATGCCTAAAGAAAAAACCATGAAAGATTTCGTCAAAGAAGCGAAATCTCAAATAGAAGAAATTCAAATTACGGATGTTGAAGCATTGATTGCTGAGGGATATCAAGTACTTGATGTGC
>CALJIH010000061.1 GCA_937974135.1 uncultured Cocleimonas sp.
GTTAAGCATGCCGCCAGCGTTCAATCTGAGCCAGGATCAAACTCTTCAGTTTAAAATGTTTTAAATCCTTACGGATTTTATATCTTTAAATTGAAGGTCGAACCTAACTTACGTGTTAATCGTTTTTCATATACATAAATGCATATTCAAACTTACTTCGTATGTATGGTTCTTACTTCTTGCGTTTTACAACACAAGCCACAAGCACCCACACAAGTTTTTCTGGTTCTCATTTTTTAAAGTGCAGCTCAAAACCCTAAGTTTGAGCGAGGCGGGAATTCTACTCCCTCGCTTTTAATTGTTCAACTTTTATTTACGTTTTATTTGATTTTAAAACCAAATAATTGCAACCAAAATCATACCAATTAAAACCGTCTGTTCTCTAACAACCAAAGCAACAATTAATCACCGCTGTGCTCGTCAGAGGTCGCGCATTATAGACACTACTTTTTTTACGTCAACTACTAAATAGAATTTAATTTGAAATAAATTATAAACGTTAATTTTGATGGGATTAATGCACCCATTAAAACTAAATTAAGCTAGCTCTCTCCAAGCAAAGCCATCCACCTGCGAAGCCAGTGAAACCTCGTTCTCACTACAATTCATGCCAACACATAAAGCTGCTGTTGCGTATTCTTGAGTATTATTTTTTTCACTAACATGCATACCAACGATATGCTTTAGTTTATCGAGCTTTATATTCTGTAAAAGTTGAGTGGCTTGTTTGTTATCCAAATGTCCTTTATTACCAGATACTCTATCTTTTAATTTCTGCGGATATATACCATTATGTAACATCTCACCATCATAGTTACATTCCAGAAGAAGCGCATCGACATTATTCAGCTTAGCGATAACATGAGGTGTAATACTGCCCAAATCAGTGGCTATACCAAGCTGAGAATTTCCGTCTGAAAATACAAATTGGCAGGGTTCACGAGCATCATGTGGAACAGGAAATGGATGCAAACGCAAATCATTGATTTCAAAATCGCTATGCGAATCTATAAAATGTGTATCTGGGAAATTGCTATCGCGGCATTTATGCCATGTGCCAGCGGTTAACCAAACAGGGATATTATATTTTCTGGCAAGTCGACCGACACCATTAATGTGATCTGCGTGTTCATGAGTGATCACGATTGCATCAATAGAGCTAGCGCAGCGTTGATGTTTTGCTAGACGAATTTCCACTTCCTTAGTAGAAAACCCACAATCGAGAAGAATACGAGTATCCGATTCTTTGACGCCTGACTCTATAAGCGTAGCATTACCTTTACTGCCACTTCCTAAGGATGCAAATCGTATCATCCTAGTAAAGGATCAGCGGTTGAAAGAGTTATTTAGTAAGGTAATTATTTTTGCATGAGCTGCGTTTGAAATACTCTTTGCATTGGTTCTGGCAAATCTGACAATAGGAGCACCCTGCTCTAATCTAATCGTAACTCGATAAGACTCCCCACTTATAAGCGCATTATTATCAGCGCCACCCAAGCCAACTAAACCTCTAGCTTTACTTAGAAATCCTCGGCGTTTGCCATCTACAGTTACGGTAGGTCCACCATACTTGGCAGTAATTGAGTCACCCGTAGAAGATTTGCTAAGCGTGGTAAAACCCATACGATTCAGCATGATTTCGGTTAAGATTTTTGATCGTGGATAAGTATCATTCACTTGTAAAACGCTTCGACCAGCGATCGATCTTATACTTGATAAGTCACCACTACGAACAGCACCAACGTTAGAGTTAGTTGTGTTTGATCCTTGAATTGTGCCAGTGCCACCATTTTTTAACGAAACTGCACTAATAACACCAGTAGGTAGTTCGAAGGCTTTATCAAATTCTGGGGTAGTTAAATCAGGTGGTATTTCTAATTGTTTGACAGATTGGTTTTTTTGATAATCAAGCGAACCTCTATCATTTATATATTCTTTCACTGAACTAACAGCACTACATCCTGTTAGTCCCAATACAGCAACTAGGATTACAAATATTGATTGTGTGTTTCTTTGAACGTTAATCATCGATTCCTTTCTTTGATCTTTAAAGTCTATTGGTTGTTTGAATTGTTTATTAGTTCCTCAACAATTCATAATTTAAATAACTAATCTATATTAATTTCAGCTGCTGTTGCAGCCATAGTTACATCTTGATGATAGTCTTCAGCTAGAGGCACAAGAGGAAGGCGCATTGCGTTACTCCCATATCCCATCTTATGTAACAACCATTTTACAGGAATAGGGTTCGATTCTACAAACAGCTTAGAGTGCAACATATCAACTTTAGCATTCAATTTCTCTGCTAATTCTCTATCACCCTCCAGAGCAGCTTGACACATCTGATGCATCAATGCAGGTGCAACATTTGCAGTAACTGAAATATCACCAACGCCACCTAAAAGAATAAACTCCATGGCAGTTGCATCATCACCAGTAATAAGATCAAAATCCTTACCACAGCGATCTAAAATATCTTTAGCTCGACCGAGATCACCTGTTGCTTCTTTTATCCCCACAATATTCTCATGTTTTGATAAACGTTCAACCGTTTCAGGCAGCATATCTATTGCGGTTCTACCTGGGACATTATAAAGAATTTGTGGAATATCTACTTTATCAGCGATGCTTTTATGATGTTGATACAAACCTTCTTGCGGCGGCTTGTTGTAATAAGGTGAAACCAACAACACTGCATCTGCGCCATCTATTTTCGCGGCTTGGGTTAACGCCAAAGCTTCAGCTGTACTGTTTGATCCTGTACCTGCAATCACTGGAATCTTACTATCCACCAATGCAATAATCATTTTTACCACTTCGCGGTGTTCTTTGTGAGAGAAAGTAGCAGACTCACCTGTTGTACCCATTGCCACAATAGCATCGGTATTATTATCCAAATGAAAACCAACCAACGCTTCTAAGGCAGATTTGTCAACATCTCCTGAAGGGGTCATTGGAGTTGCAAGCGCAACCATACTTCCTTGAAACATTTTTTTCTCTCTTTAAATCAAAACATCGTTAGAGCAACGCAGTCTAATCCCGCTAACTACGAAACACAAGCGCAAAGGATTAGCAAAACTTAGTAACAAACCACTAATATTCTTTAGCATAGCAGAAGCAATCTACAGTGTGATCATTCACCATTCCCATGGCTTGCATATAAGCATAACAAATCGTTGTTCCAATAAATTTAAAACCA
>CALJIH010000062.1 GCA_937974135.1 uncultured Cocleimonas sp.
AATTTAATTTTTATGGAGTTATAGTATGGATAAGAAGCAAGAAGTAAAAACGACTACGCGTCGTAAGTTTTTAAAAGCAAGTACAGCAGCTGCAGGTGCTGCTGCAGTTGGATTACCTATCGCTGCTAAAGCTGCGGCACATGAAAAGCCAGTAGTTCTCAAACTACAAGGTGCATGGGGCGGTGGAATATTCAAAGAATACGCCGAAGACTATGTAAAGCGTGTCAATGAAATGTCAGGTGGATCATTAAAGATCGACTACCTTGATGTTGGTGCTGTTGTGAAGACCTCAGAGATTCAAAATGCAGTCAGTAAAGGCGTACTTGATGGTGGACATTTAGTAACAGCATACTGGTACAGTAAGAATGCTGCCGCATCATTGTTTGGTACTGGCCCATGTTGGGGTTGGTCAGCGAACCAACTGTTAGGTTGGATCCATCACGGTGGTGGACAAGAACTGTATGACGAGCTAATGTCAGATGTTCTTAAGCTAGACATCGTTGGTTTCTTCTCAGGCCCAATGCCTGCACAGCCGTTAGGTTGGTTCCGTAAGGAAGTAAACTCTGCAGCTGATATGAAAGGTCTTAAGTATCGTACAGTAGGTCTTGCAGCAAACGTTATGCAAGAGATGGGAATGTCAGTTGTACAGCTACCAGGTGGTGAAATTCAGCCAGCGATGGAGCGTGGTTTGATCGATGCTGCGGAATTCAACAATCCAACATCTGATAAAGATTTCGGTATGCAAGACGTCGCTAAAAACTACTACTTAGCGAGTTTCCATCAGTCTCAAGAGTCTTTCGAGATCATTTTCAATAAGACTAAATACGACAAGCTTTCAGATGCGCATAAAGCGATCCTCAAGTACGCTGCAGAAGCAGCTTCTGCGGATATGTCTTGGAAAGCACAAGACCGTTACTCATCTGACCTAGACAAGCTACAGAAAGAACATGGTGTTACTGTTCGTCGTACTTCTGATGACATTATGGCTGACCAACTAAAAGCATGGGATAAAGTCCTTCCTAAATTCATGAAAGATGAATACTTCGCTAAAGTTGTTGAGTCACAAAAAGCTTGGATGAAGCGTGTAGGTAAGTTTGATCTTACTAATGCTCCAGACTACGAAGGTGCTTACAAGCATTACTTCGGTTAATTAGGCTATGTTCGACAAAGCGAGTTATCTAAGTTGTAACTCGCGACACAACATACGTTTTTAAACGTGTGTTGTGTTTTTTTTAACTTTAAAAACCTCCACTTATCTTCGTTTTTTGCTAAGCAATAGCGAAAAACTTAATCTCACATTTGAAGATTATTATGAATTCTATTCTCTTTTTTATCGATAACATTAGTGCCTGGTTTGGCAAAATGTTCGGTTGGTGCATTATGGTACTGACCTTTGCCACCGTATACGAAGTGTTTATGCGATACGTATTGAATGCACCAACAGCTTGGGCTTTTGACATGAGTGTACAAATGTATGGTGCTTTATTTATGATGGCAGGGGCATATACACTCTCGCGAAATGGTCATGTTCGAGGTGATGTTATCCATCGTTTATTGCCTATTAAAGTTCGCGCAAGTATTGATCTATTTTTATATATTATTTTCCTGTTACCCGGTGTTTTCGCGCTAATCTGGTACGGCTGGGATTTCGCTGCTGACTCGTGGCGTTATAAAGAAGTGAGCTGGAGTAGTCCGGCAAGAACACAAATTTATTTCTTCAAAACTCTTATTCCTCTTGCTGGGTTTTTAGTCTTGCTCCAAGGTATTGCCGAGATGATGCGTTGCGTCTCTTGTATTAAAACGGGCGAATGGCCACCACGATTACATGATGTTGAAGAAACAGAAACCATGCTAACCAACAAAGCAGAAGACTTTGCTGAGGAAGCCATTGAAAACGCAGAATTAAATCCAAAAGGGGGCATCAAATGACAGATCCACAAATCGCCATTATGATGCTGGTACTATTCATAATAATAGTACTGCTCGGCTTCCCAATAGCATTTACACTTATCGCAATGGGCTTAGGCTTTGGCTATTACGCCTATGCCAAAGAAGACCAATGGGATCATATCTTCCAAAATAATATCTTCGATTTATTTGTCTCCAATACCTTCTCGGTAATGTCTAATGAGGTCTTGGTGGCCGTCCCACTGTTCTTGTTTATGGGTTACATTGTTGAACGAGCCAATATCGTAAATCGCCTCTTCTTTAGTATTCAGATTGCTACACGACACGTTCCAGGTTCAATGGCTATAGCTGCGCTTGCTACCTGTGCAATATTTGCAACAGCTACAGGTATTGTTGGTGCGGTTGTTACCTTAATGGGCTTACTCGCATTACCAGCTATGCTATCTGCGGGCTACGATAAGAAACTCGCAGCAGGTGTAATTTGTGCGGGTGGTACGTTGGGTATTTTGATTCCGCCGAGTATCATGTTGATCGTTTATGCTGCAATTGCACAAGTTTCCCCCGTGCGTTTATATGCAGCTGCGCTATTCCCTGGAATCATATTAGCCAGTATGTACATGATGTATGTGGTTATTCGCGCTACACTAAATCCAAGCTTAGCGCCTAAACCGAAAGAGGAAGAAGTTCCTCCATTGGGCACTATTCTGTTACAACTGTTAACGTCATTTGTACCTTTATTCGTATTGATCTTAGGGGTACTAGGTTCAATCCTTGCGGGTATTGCAACACCTGCAGAAGCGGCGGGTGTCGGTTCTTTGGGTGGTTTAATCCTAGCGGCGATCTATCGTTCATTATCTTGGCAACGTCTTAAAGAAGCGGTGTATTTAACCGCTAGAACATCAGCGATGGTGTGTTGGTTATTTGTCGGTTCTTGGACTTTCGCTTCGGTATTCTCATACCTTGGTGGGCACGAGTTAATCGAACATTGGATTCTAGGGATGAATCTAGGGCCTATTGGTTTCCTCATCATGGCGCAGTTGATTATCTTCTTCTTAGGTTGGCCATTAGAGTGGAGTGAGATCATTATTATCTTCGTTCCAATCTTCTTACCGTTATTGAAGCATTACAATATTGATCCATTATTTTTCGGGGTGTTGGTGGCACTTAATTTACAAACCTCCTTCTTAACACCGCCGATGGCCATGTCCGCCTATTACTTAAAGGGTGTAGCGGGCAAAGCCATAGAACTCATCGAGATATTCAAAGGTATTATGCCGTATCTGGCCATAGTCATCTTTGCCATGTTCTTGATGTATAAGTTCCCACAAATAATATTGTGGTTACCTAAGTATCTATTTGGATAAACGTGAATGAGTCTTATTGAAATGAGTGTAGCTGCCGCGGCAGCTGCCATTGATGCTGGTGAAATAAACGCTGAGGAACTCGTCAGCGCTTATATCAACCAAATCAATACGCTTGATGACAGTATTCAAGCATGGGAACACTTTGACGCTGAATATGCATTAACTCAAGCACGTGAGGCCGATGCCCTGCGCAAACGTGGCCAGCAAACAGGACCACTGCATGGTATTCCAATTGGGATTAAGGATATTTTTGATACCCATGATATGCCCACCGAAGATGGTACCGTAATTCACAAAGGCAGGACACCTGCAGAGGATTCTGCCGCAGTCGAATTATTACGCAAGTCAGGTGGAATTATTATGGGTAAAACAGTCACCACTGAGATGGCTGTATTGCACCCAAGTCGCACCAAAAACCCACATAATCCCGAGTACTCGCCCGGTGGTTCTTCCAGTGGTTCAGCCGCCGCAGTTGCGGCAAATATGGTGCCATTAGCGATTGGTACCCAAACTAATGGCTCAGTGATCCGCCCCGCTTCTTACTGTGGCGTAGTCGGTTATAAACCGACGCATGGATTCATTTCTCGACACCGTGTTTTATTACAATCCTTGCATTTTGATCATGTCGGTGTGTTTGCTCGTGATATCACGGATGCTGCATTATTAGCAGAGCAACTTATAGCTTATGATAAACGCGATCCTTCGATGCAAGTAAGGATGCCACCTAAACTATTATCAACCATTGAAGAAGGTCCGCTGGTACCGCCAAAACTGGTTTTTGTTAAAACACCAGCCTGGAATACACATGCGGACAATGATGTAAAAGAAGGCTTTACTGAGGTTGTCGATTTCTTAGGTGATTCGGTTGAAGAATTAGACTTAACGCATCTTTTAGAAGAAGTACCACATTGGCATAAAACGATAATGGAAGTGGATATCGCCAAAAACTTCAATCGTGAATACAAGCAACATAAAGATAAACTCAGTGACAATTTGCGCGAACTGATTGAACGGGGTCGTCAAACATTAGCCATCGAATACAATCATGCCGTAGATCATATCGCGGCGTTAAATACTGCCATGGATGAAATTATGGTTGAGTATGATGCTATGCTAACCCCAGCAACTACCGGTGAAGCACCCAAGGGATTCGATACCACTGGTGATCCTATCTTTTGTACGCCGTGGTCATTCTGCGGTATGCCGGCAATTACGCTGCCACTCATGCAAGGCTCGAACAACATGCCCTTGGGCGTTCAATTAACCTCAGCCAAAGGTGATGATGCACGTTTGTTACGCACCGCCGATTGGTTAACGAAAAAAGTAAATAGTTAGAAATACCATAAACAACTGTAAAGGAATGTATTATGAGTAACATAATTTCAGCCATCATTTCACTCACTGTGATTACGGCTTTATTGGTGGGTTTAGCCTATTCAATATGGGAAAACACAGACGATATCGCCTTCCCAGTGATTGTCGGTATTATCTTAATAATGATCTATCGTAGTGCTTATGATGAGATTAAGTCTGGACCAAATAACGTTTAAGCCATTACATAAAAATAAGAAGACAGTTCTGTTGAGCTTGTCGAACACACCCCCCTACTTTTAGACTATTTAAAAGCCGAAAAGTAGG
>CALJIH010000063.1 GCA_937974135.1 uncultured Cocleimonas sp.
ATCAGCAACATCATTCATTTCATCGAAATGACGCAGTGAAATTCCTCGACGTGTCTGTTCTTCATATAAAAATGCTTCGAGAATCAAACCCGTGGCTAAGATCTTGTTGCGCGGAGAGTAGAGTAAGTTCGCGCGTGGAATATGCGTGTTACATACCGGTTTACATTTACCACAGCGTAGGCAATCTTTAATGTCATCATTGAGAGCGCCCAATTCATTATGTTCCAGTAATAATGCTTCGCGTTCTACCAAACGTAATGAAGGTGTATAGGCATTTTGTAAGCCAGAACCGGGCATCAATTTACCCCGATTAAAGTGTCCGTTAGGGTCTACCTTTTCTTTGTATTGAGCAAAATCATCGATCACATCTTGCTGTAGATAGTGCATTTTGGTTAAACCAATGCCGTGCTCACCCGAAATTACGCCATCTAATGATGTTGCGAGCTCCATCACTTGATCAACAATCCGATCAGCTTCCTGCATCATCTCGTAATCGTTTGAATTTACCGGGATGTTGGAATGTACATTGCCATCACCCGCGTGCATATGAAGCGCCACAAACAAACGTTTAGAAAGAATGTGTTTATGGGTTTTAGCCACTTCTTGGCGCAAGGGTTTAATGGTCAAACCAACCAAAATGTCTTCCAATGGTTTTTTAATTTCTCTCTTGTAAGAGATACGTAAATCACGCCGTAACAATAAATTCATGAGGGTGTCGGTATCACGACATTTGCTTCTTGCTTTATCGTCTAAAAGTTCGGTATGTTTATTTGCGTTTTCATCCACATGATCTAGGATTGCTTGCCAGCGATTTCTAACGTCGGTTAAATGTAACAGACTAATATCTTTCTTGGCTTGCAGCATGACAGCATTTTCTTCGCTGTCTTCCTGTCCTGCTTGCGTACGAATTTTCTTATCTAATTCGGGGTTAGGTTCACCAAAGACTTTTAGTAAGGCATCGATCAAACTCAATTTATTGTTGATGGATTGATAGATATTGATGCGCTCTATTCCTTCGCTGTATTTATCCAAATTGTGTAGAGGTATAACGACGTCTTCATTGATTTTAAAGGCGTTAGTGTGCGCTGCAATGGCCGCAGTGCGTGCGCGATCAGCCCAGAACTGTTTTCTTGCTTCAGGACTAATAGCGATAAATCCTTCTCCATCGCGAGCATTACAGATTTGAACTACATGTGCCGCAGACTTTGCAACCTCATTTTCATCATCGCCTACAATATCAGCGATTAACACCATTTTTGGGAAGCTACCGCGAGCTGCTTTTGGCGTATATTTAACCGCCTGCACGTAGCGTTCATCTAAGTGTTCTAAACCAGCGAGTAGGACTTTTTTATTACCATCTAAAAAATCTTTAACCTCAACAATAGCAGGTACAGCTTCTTGTAAGTCTGTGCCGTAAAACTCCATGCAAACAGTACGTACGTGCTCAGGCATACGATGTAAAATAAACTCGGCTGAGGTGATTAAACCGTCACAACCTTCCTTTTGTATGCCGGGTAAGCCACCTAAAAATTTATTCGTGACGTCTTTACCTAAACCATGTTTACGAAAGAACTTTCCTTCAAAAGTGAGTATTTCAGGATCACCTTTGATGGTTTTTCCGTTTTTGGTATAGCGGGTAATTTTAAATTCGACTTCATCTTGATCGTGAATTTTACCCAGATTATGGTTGAGTCTTTCTACATCAAGCCATTCAGCATCAGGGGTTACCATGCGCCAAGAAACTAGATTATCAAGGGCTGTGCCCCACATTACAGCTTTTTTACCACCCGCATTCATAGAGACATTTCCACCAATCGTAGAAGCATCTTGAGAAGTAGGGTCGACAGCAAATACAAGTCCATTATTAGCTGCAAGGTCTGAAACACGTCGTGTCACAACACCTGCATCCGCACGAACTACTGCAACTTCTTCATCTAAGCCAGGTAGATCTTTTCTACGCTTGATTTCCCCTAAGTTTTCGAGCTTTTCTGTATTAATCACAGCACTCATAGAATCGAGTGGTACGGCACCACCAGTATATCCCGTGCCACCACCACGAGGGATGACAGTTAAGCCTAGCTTGATACTAGTTTGTACGAGTTCGGCAATTTCTTCTTCAGTATCTGGGGTGAGCACCACAAAGGGCAACTCGACACGCCAGTCAGTTGCATCGGTCACATGTGAGACGCGCGCTAATCCATCGAATTGAATATTATCTTTACGCGTAATTGCGCGGTATTTTCTTAACGCTTTTTTACGTAGGTCATAATAGTCAGAAAACCATTGGGCGAAGTTATCAACGGCTTTGAATGAAATATCCAATAATTCAAGCGTGCTCTTGCTGACACCTGCGCGTTCTTTAATTTTACTTAAACGTTCGCGTTTTGATTCAATTAATGAGAATCGCCGTTTTTCATTTTCGAGCAAATCATCTTGAATATAAGGGTTACGCATCACTACCCACATATCGCCCAATATCTCTAGCAACATGTGTGCAGATAGACCAGTGTGACGATGTGACCTAAGTGATTCTAAAATTTCCCATGCGCGTTCGCCCAGAATGCGATGTATGATTTCTTTATCTGAAAAAGAGGTATAGTTGTAGGGGATTTCGCGGTACAGCTTTTTAATATTCATGGTGCCAGTTTATTTGTGCGTTTAGCGCCAGAATTTTAACGTGTATCTACATCGGTTGATATACACAATGTTAAAAATAGCGAAAATAATCAAAAAGTGGAATATAACATATGCGACTTTTACTTATACAGATTGTTTATTTTTAATTTATTAAGATAAAGTTACGTAACAGTGTATTTTATCAAAAAACAAAAGGAATATTGTGGATACAAATAAATTAATAGCGCATCGCGGCGATAATACAAATTACCCAGAGAATACATTAAAAGCAATCGAAGAAGCGCTTAAAGCAGGTGCGACGTCGTTTGAATTTGATGTACAAATGAATGCTGATAAAAGCTTGGTGGCATTTCATGATGAGGATTTCTCACGAATGTCAGGTAATTACGATGAGAAGATCTATGCAGTCAGTGATGATGAAATGTCGCGCATTAGTATTCATGAACCTAAGCAATTCGGTAAACAGCATTACCCCACAAGGGTGAGTCATATTGATGAGATTATTGCGCTATTGAAACGTTATCCTGATGTTCAAGCTTATGTCGAGATAAAAAGTGAAAGTATGGAGCATTGGGGGGTAGAGTTTGTGATGAAAAGACTTTTAGAAAAACTAAAAGGCTTAGAGAAGCAAGCTATTATCATTAGCTTTAATGTGGCGGCTTTAACTTATGCAAAATCGCATGGTGATTTAAGACTTGGTTTAGTATTTGAAGACTATAGCGAAGCGTATAAAGCGATTGCTAATGAACTTCAACCTGAGTTCATGATTTGCTGGTATAAGATTTTGCCGAATGAAAAAGTATGGTCAGGAAATTGGAAATGGATGGTTTATACAATCAATCAAGTAGATCTAGCGAAAAGCTTATTAAAGCGTGGTGATATTGATTTTGTAGAAACGGATGATATCCAAATGATGCTTAAGGCCTAGTTACTTTCTTAAAACCTCCCAAAAGTAGGGGGGTGTCTTTTATTCAAAAGGTTTTCTGGTAGCGTGAAAGATTCTTAAAAAATAATGATAAAAAGGCCAGACAATTAAACTCGTGAGTACGGTCAACCAATAGCCCCAACCTGCTGGAGAGTTTCCTGTAATTCCCAGAATCCATAGATTGATTAACAGATAAGTGCCCAACACAAGACACAATAAAAATAATTGCTGAAAGAAACTATCCAGCAATAATCGTGAGCGCATTCGCAAAGTCAAAAAAAGAACAATGGTGAACCCCAAAGCATGCTGACCAATGATAGATCCATACACAGCATCAATCATTAGTCCCACAAACCATGCTAGCAACAAGCTAGATTTGCTGGGTGAAACCAGTCCCCAATGTATAAAAGTTAAGGCAATCCATTCTGGACGATATAAAATCCATTCTGCGCGAATAGGTAAGATAGTGAGTGCAAATGCAATAATAAATGAAAGTATTATTGCTCCGGTAAACCGAGGTAATACTTCATCCATGATTATTCTTCGACCTTGAGCGCTTTACCTTCTAAGTTCTCAGCAGATGCAGAATAGTCTTCGCGCCAGATCATTAAAATTTCACGTGTCTTACTGAAATCTGAAAGTGATCTTGCTTCTACACGCATAAACGAATCACCCGGATTATATGCGACGCTATCCACTTCAGCGACAGGAAAGTCTGGTGGAAATAATTGTCCTAAGCCGGAACTCACAAAACGATCACCCGTTTGAATATCCATCGAGGTTTCCACATGCTTCAGTTCTAATCGATTAATTTTACCCGTACCTACCGCCAAAGCACCTTGACCCGTGCGTGTATTACGAACATGAATGGCGTGCTTAACATCTGTTAATTGCATAATGACTGCCGAGTTTGGAGTCACACTCTCCGCTTGGCCGTAAATATTATTTCCTGCTAATGCGACTTGTCCAATAAAAATCCCATCATCAGAACCTTTGTTGATGACTACATTCTTACTAAATGGATTAGATGAAACTGATAAAATTTCAGTCAGTGTAAACTTTTCACGAACCGCAGGTGTTGCGCCTAATTGACTTCGCAAACGTTGATTTTCACGGGCAATCGAATAGTACTTTTGGTCTCTGGCTGCATAAACGCCAACTAAGGCGCGTAGTTCTCTATTTGCCGCAGATAATTCATTGTGATTAGAAAAGAATTCTTTTGAGAATTTGCTCAATCTAAAAGGCAGATCAACCGTGTATTGTAAGGGGTATACAAAGTATTTGGTGACTATGGTGCGAATAGGCGTTAATCGATCATCACGATAATCGACAGTCATTAAGGCAAGGGATAGCAAGGCTAAAATTATAAACTTAATTAAATAACCTTGTTGTTTACTATCATCTCTATCTAGATTGTAAATAACTAACTCCCCAAAAATTAGTTTAAATTACTACTCAGAAGCCCAAAAGTCGAAACTATCATCATCAAGCATATCAAGAATCTTACCACCACCGCGCGCTACACAGGTTAATGGGTCATCGGCGACAACGACTGGGATGCCTGTTTCTTCCATTAACAGACGATCAAGATCACGTAACAAAGCACCACCACCAGTTAGCACAATTCCTCGGTCAGCTACGTCCGCTCCTAATTCAGGCGGTGTTTGTTCTAGAGCGGTTTTTACCGCACTTACAATACCGAATAATGGTTCTTGAAGTGCCTCTAGAATTTCATTACTGGTAAGTGTAAAACTTCTTGGGACACCTTCCGAGAGGTTACGTCCTTTCACTTCAAGCTCCATCAGTTCTTTACCAGGATAGGCCGAACCGATTTTACACTTGATATTTTCTGCCGTCGCTTCGCCAATTAGCATACCGTAGTTACGGCGCACGTAGCTGATGATGGCATCGTCTAAACGGTCACCACCAATACGCACAGAAGCAGAATACACGATGCCACGCAGTGACATGATCGCAACTTCAGAGGTACCACCACCGATATCTAGCACCATTGAGCCAACCGCTTCATCAATCGGTACGCCTGCACCTATTGCTGCGGCCATAGGCTCTTCAATGAGGTATACCTTGCGCGCACCTGCACCCATCGCGGAATCTTTAATGGCACGACGCTCAACTTGCGTTGCACCACAAGGTACACAAATAACCACGCGCGGGCGAGGCCCAAAAATTCTTCTTGGTGCTACTTTTCCGATAAAATGCTGGAGCATTTTTTCTGTATAGGTAAAGTCGGCGATTACGCCGTCCTTCATAGGGCGAATGGCGGTGATATTTTCAGGTGTTCGACCTAACATTTTCTTCGCTTCGACACCGACGGCTTCGATCTTTTTTGGACCACCAGGCCCACGGTCTTGGCGGATAGCAACTACTGAAGGTTCATCCAATACAATACCTTTGCCACGCATGTAGATGAGCGTATTTGCGGTTCCCAAATCGATAGATATATCGTTTGAGAACATACCAAAAAATGCTTTGAACATAGAAAATTTCCGAAAAATTTTTAAGTTTTTGCAAGCTGTATTTGCCGAGCCCTATGACGACAATTATATACGACTAAATCTTTAAATAGTGTTAACTTTTGTTCCAAACAAAGTTTGCTTGGAAAAAACTGCGTAATGTAACAATCACAGAGGAATAGAGCAAGAATTTGCTCAAATATGTGTACTCAATTAGAATACCGCCCCTCGCTTCAAGATCGCCAATTATAATGAAAGTTTTAATCGTTTTCACTCACCCCAATTCTAACAGTTTTAATCATGCTTTATTAGAAAATGTCAGTTCAGGGTTAAAACAGGCTGGGCATGAGATAAAAATTAAGAATTTATACGAAGAGGGCTTTAACCCAGTATTAGATTCTGATGATTTATCAAAATTACATAATGGTCATACTCCAGAAAGAATAGCCAAAGAGCAAAAAGAATTATTATGGGCTGAAGGTTTGGTTTTTATCTACCCATTATGGTGGTTTACACCCCCAGCGATGTTGAAAGGTTGGTTTGATGTATCGTTCAGTAACGGTGTGGCTTTTGAATATTCCGATGCAGGTGCAAAAGGGCTTCTTAAGCATAAAAAAGCGTTAGTTTTAATAACGGCAGGTGCGTCTAAGGATTATTTTGATAAAAATGATTCATTAGAAATTTCCTATCGTCCATTAACTGACGGTACATTAGGTTTTTGTGGTGTAGAGAATGTAAAGCATGAAATCTACTACGATGTTGTAAATTGTACTGATGAAGAACGTGCTGAAATACTCAAGCAAGCACATGCATATGGTGTTAATTTCTAATTATGAGTGATACACAAAATACCGAACTACTGAACTATAAGATCTACCAAACAGAAGATTCGACTGCTGAAAATAATCCGCCATTGGTAATTCTGCATGGCTTACTCGGTTCGATGGATAACTGGCGAGGCCAAGCGAAAAGACTCTCTAAGCATCGAAATGTAATTACTATGGATTTACGCAACCATGGAAATTCACCGCATGTTTCAGGCATGAGCTACCGCGAGATGTACGAGGATGTTTTAGCGCTAATTTCTCATTTAAACATTGATAAGTTTGACTGTCTCGGACATTCAATGGGAGGAAAAGTCGCGATGCAACTCGCCTTAACGAATCCACCACAGTTAAATAAACTGATTATTGTTGATATCGCGCCACGCCCTTATCCTTTATGGCACCAACAGACAATAGAAACTGTAATGAAAGCACCTGTCGCAGAGTTAAATTCTCGCCAAGCGATTGATGATTATTTACAAGATTCAATCGAAGATGCAACAGAACGTGGATTTATGATTAAGAATTTACGTCGTGCGAATGAACATGATGATCCGCCAACGGGCTTTCGTTGGAAATGTAATATTGCTGAAATCGCCAAGGGATATTTGAAAATCGCGGGTTTTAGTACCGCGGGCCAAACCTTTAAAAATAAAACATTATTTATGGGTGGGGGTGATTCTCCCTATATTCGCGAACAAGACCATTCCATTATCAAATCACTTTTTACGAATTCAAACATAATCTCCATCGAAAACGCTGGCCATTTACCGCATTTCCAACAAGCTGATGAATTCTTTAATCGTGTCGATGGTTTCCTAAGATCACTTTAATCAAACTTTTTAATTTAATCAGAAGCTCCTTGCGATAAACTCCTTCAAAGTTGAATATTGATTAGGTTAAAGATGAGCAATAGTAAAAATCCTTATATAGATAATAAACAAACATTACTTCGCACTTTAGCAATGCCTGCTGATTCAAACCCAAGCGGTGATATTTTTGGCGGTTGGATCATGTCGCAAATGGATATCGCGGGTGCATCCTATGCCCGTCAAATTTCGCAATCGCGAGTAGTTACAATAGCGGTAGAGGCGATGACTTTTTTATTGCCCGTGTTTATTGGTGATGAAGTGAGTTGTTATTGTGAAACGGAAAAAATCGGTAGGACTTCTGTTGCGGTAAAAATAGAAACATGGGTAAGACGCGACCGTTTGACGGATGAAAGTATCAAAGTAACAGAGGCTGTTTATACCTATGTAGCGATTGATAAAGACCGAAACCCCATTCCGTTACCTATACAGGATTAGCTTAGAAATAGCTAAAAGTGGGGGGGTGTCTTTTACATTGCTTTCAAGGGCAATAAAACCTACAAGATTATTGGAGTTTCAATCTAAAGAGGCAAAAAATAACAGAATGCCTTTGAAGGCAATAGTTACATTTTGCATAACACAGATTATAAGTACTAAAAATTAACCATGAGGGTTTAAAAATATAGTAAAAAGGTCGTACCACAAAACACTAAAGTTTTGGTGCAAATCAAGTCCATAAAAAAGCCCTAACTTGCTGATTAGGGCTTTTTACGGCTGTAATTTACGTGGTTAGCACCACGATTGGCTATTTTTTTATTGTTATATACAAGAACTACAGGAAATATTAATACTCCTCCTGTTTAATTTTTAACCAATTCTGTAGCTTTTCGACGTCGACCATACCAGAGTAATCCTCCTGACATTAGTACTAATCCGAGGGGTGAGAAGATCGGCACTGGGGTTGGCGTGCTTGCCGGTATAACTTCCGCGGAAGATCCCGCTAATGAAAGTGTTACTGAGTACTCGCAAAATTCATCAGAAGTAGCGATATACTCAGTCACGAAAAACAAAACACCGTCTACAATAGTCACAGGATCTGCGTCGCATGACGTTGGATCATTATCCTGTGCGTTCCCAGTGAGACAAAAGTCCCCTAATGCATTAATCGTTAACCCGATGTCTGTTTGAGGGTTTAGAACTAATGAGCTAAAGCTCCCGATTATAGATTCAGATCTCAAACTAACGAGTCCCGTCTGTTCGATGGTTGCTGTACAATCAACCGCTGGCGCTGCACTAGCGTTCGACCACGCGGCACACGATAAAATACTCCACCCCAACCAGCGTCTCAGATACTGCCCAATGCGCTGAGTACTCGCACCTTGCTCATTGATCAGTGCAACTTTCTTGGTTTGTGAAGAACCTCGACGTGGCACGCTTTCCGTTGAAGGCTGAATAGTGGTGGGACTCATTCTAAACCCTAAAAAATCAAAGCCGTTTTTGACTCGACCTAGCCATGTTTTATCGGGGTGTATTTCAACGTTTAACGATTTCATAATACTGTATACCTTTTTAAGTGAAGTGGAGAGACCTTTACACGCGAGGTTTGATGAACAAAAATAGTTTGAATTCCCCAATTCTTTCCTAAAAATGCGTTCAATAGCCGTGCTATTAAACGCATTTTTATAAAAAATTTGGGAAATTATGCTGATTTTTCTTACACCTAACTCACTTGTAAATGTCTCTTGACGCAACTGTCGTCGGGTATGACAAAGTATCACCCAGTCGTTCATAGTGCGTCTGTAGGAAAAATGTGGATGTTGGCTAAATGCCATTTTGGATGAACCGCGGACAGCAGGATCGAGAAAGTGTGAAGTCAGATGACTATTACTTTTAGTAAATGGCTGGCTACACTTCCTTTTGAACACAGTACTCTCCAATACTAGTCTCTAGAAAACATACCCAGAGAAATCACTTTGAGGAAATTACTAATATCGATGAATAGTGTACGGTTTTTATTATTTGAAATTATTGTACAGAGCACTTCCCCTTGTGATCCGCTAAGTGTAGCTTATTCACATAAAATTGCCAATTTTCTTGTGCTATGGATTTATTTGCTTTTGTGTATACGGTTTTATCATGGGGTAGGTTTAGATGCTTTGAATTGGTCGTTTTGGTGTTTTAACTTTCCATAGAATGAACATTTTGTAGAATGTGATCATAGATATTCCATATACATAGTTTTGTTTTACCTTACACCAAAAGTAGCAAAAAGTAGGGGGTGTCATTTTATTAAGACTTAGTAATCGCAAACACTAAATCCATGACATTTGTTCCTGTGGCTCCGGTCACAATTGCATCATTAGTTGCAGTGAGAAATGTATTAGAATCACTTACAGTTAAATACTCCTCAGCATTTAGGTTTTTAGAAGTTCCAAGTTTAACCGTCTCTGCATCGACAATTGCACCTGTTGCATCACTCACACCATCTGAACCGTCAGTTCCAGCGGCGAGTAAAACAGTCTTAGGCGAGTCTTGCATTGCGATTGCCGCTGATAAAGCTAAGTGTTGATTTCTACCACCAGCACCCGGATTTTCAGGAAGAAAAACCATGGTTTCGCCACCCCAAATAAACAAAGTGTCTGTTTTATCTTGGCTTGTTTTAACGCAGTTTTTGGCAACAGCCGCGGCTTCACCGTCTAAAAACTCTTTTTGAATATCAACCTTATATCCAAGTTCGATGGCTTTTTTAGCTGCTGCATTTTTTGCTACATCTAATGAGGCAATGATTTTCCAAACAAATCCTTTTGCTTGTTTTTGTTGAATAAATACGGGTATTTTTTTACTAAATTCTTCAGGTAACTCAGGCAATTCAATATCATCAACTGGAAACAAAACGCCAGAACCAATATCAGAAGGACTATCACCCGGAACATCTGAAATCATCAAGCAGTAAACAGGACGATTACCCACAAACTGCCATAAGCCGCCACCTTTAATTTGTGAGATTCGACGACGAATCGCATTCATTTGATTAATGTTATAGCCATTAGCTAATAGATAATCGGTGAGTTCTTGGAGTTGCGCCAAATCCCAACCATCGTGTAATACCTCCACTAATGCGGATGCACCACCAGAGATTAAAAACACACAGGGTTCTTTTTCAGGTAAATGCTTCAAATAATCGAGTAATAATTTACCCGCATTAATAGTGTCTTGTTTGGGCAGGGGGTGATCAGATTCGATGGAATGCACACGCGGATCATTTTGCATTTTCTCGCTGATATGATCGTGCTTTGAAATTAATAAGGCGGTTTTAATTTTTTTATTGGTAGGGGTCTCAGTAGCAACAATTCCTTGTAACATCGCATCTGAGGCTTTGCCGATGGCGACTACATGAAATTGAGCAGGATATATTTTATTTTTATTATCAGATTCAAACTCACGTCTAACTGCTGATTCTCCACCAACGGCATCAATTGCAGCGGAAAAAATGGTTAAAAAATCTGATCGAATTTTTTTCATATAGTTAATCTATTCTAATTTTTAGAGCGTTTTTTTGTAAAAATATAAGGTACGATTATTATAATTTTCTTGCTTAAATTTTTTATAAGCAAGTTTTTCATAGATGTATCTTCCTTTTGCGTTATCTTGATATACATCTAACCAAATATGTTTACATTTTAGCTTCTCTTTACAATATGTTTCCATTTTTCTAATGGCTATTTGACCAATTCCTCGTTGAGCCTGATCAACTATTATCCTGCGGAATTCAACTGTTTTAGTTTTTTGTGAAGTAGCTAAAATAAAATAACCTGCCAATTCACCGTTATTATCAATACTGAGATAAATTATATTAGGATTTTTAAAATCGTTAAGATGCTGTTCTAAATCAGATGCGTGAATAAACGCTTTTGCATGAGATTGCCTTTCCATCTCACAAAAAGTATTGAGTTCATCAAGTTCTGATTTTCTGACACGGATCATAGTCTAGAACTATATATTCAAAAGTAGGGGGGTGTCTTTTAATGATTATAAATCAAATAAAAGACACCCCCCTACTTTTTGACTGTTTCGAGCAGTATGTGTTAAAAGCCTTTCGCTAAATCGTTTTGAATATCGATGATATCTTCTAAACCCACTGAAACTCTGAGTAAACCATTTGAGATTTGTGTTTCATCTCTTAATTCTTGGCTTAAACGTCCATGAGTGGTGGTCGCAGGATGGGTAATGGTACTTTTTGTATCACCAAGATTCGCAGTAATGGATAACAGTTGTGTATTGTTAATGACTTTCCAAGCGCTGTCTTTACCTCCTTTCATGACAAATGACACTATGCCACCAAAACCGTTCTGTTGACTTTTTGCAAGTTCATGTTGAGGGTGATCGCTTAAACCAGGATAGTAGACTTTTTCAACACCATCTTGCTGTTGTAACCAAGTTGCTAGCGCCATTGAGTTTTCGCAATGTGCTTGCATGCGAATCTTCAGTGTCTCTAAACCTTTGATGAAAACCCAGGCATTAAAAGGGCTCATTGCTACGCCGCCAGATCGCAATACCGCATGTATGTCCTCTCCCACTATTTTGCTATCTCCCACTACGGCACCGCCTAAGCATCGGCCTTGTCCATCCAAATACTTGGTCGCAGAATGAATCACAATATCGGCACCATGATCGAGCGGCTTTTGTAACGCTGGAGTACAGAAACAGTTATCAATAGCCAATAATGCATCATGTTTATGTGCGATTTCAGCAAGTGCTTTAATATCTACAAGCTCGGTGATTGGATTTGATGGAGTTTCCGCAAACAAGAGTTTTGTATTGGTTTGAATCGCCGCTTCCCATGCTTCTAAATCAGACAAATCGACATAGGTGAAACCAATGTCAAATTTCTCTAAATTCTTTTGAAATAACACGGTACTCGTGCCAAAGATAGAACGCGAACTCACGACATGATCGCCTGCTTTTAGTACACCAAGCATGGTCGCTAAAATTGCTGACATACCGGAGGACGTGGCAACACAAGCTTCACCACCTTCTAGAGCCGCTAAACGATCTTGAAAACAAGCAATGGTTGGATTACCCACG
>CALJIH010000064.1 GCA_937974135.1 uncultured Cocleimonas sp.
AAAACAATAAAAGCAGGTCGTAATCTTGAGACATTGAAACAACAAGTCAGTTACAAAGCGACCAAGCAACAATCAAAGTCAGCGACGAATTCTCTGGAAAGAGAAAATATTACAGAATTCGATTTTACAGAATTACCCGAAACAGTAGTCATGGATGTATCGGGCATGAAAATAAAAGCGTGGCCGGCACTAGCAGATAAAGGTGACAGTGCAGCAATTAAATTATTTGACTCGCCACAACAAGCGCAACGTCAAAATGGTCTGTTAAGGCTAGTGTTATTAAAATATAAAGCCGAACAGAAACAACTTATTAAGCAAATTCCAGACATTCAAAGAATGTGTTTGCACTATGCGTCAACGGGCAACTGCGATGAGCTAAAAAATAGTATTATAGAAAACGCGTTTAGATTAACTTTTATTTCAGATAATTTAATTCAGTATCAGCACGGTGTAGGACTGACTAAAGAGGCTTTTGAAAATCATTTAAATCACAAAAAAAATGATGTACAGAATAATCTAGACGAGTTGTGCCAACAATTAACGACTGTCTTATCCTTAAATCACGATATTAGGAAACAACTCAAAGGAAAAATTGATCTGAGTCTTTTAGAAACGCTTAATGATGTAAAAGAACAAATAAACGCCTTAGTGTATCCTGAATTTCTTAATCAGCTGAGTTTAGAAGAATTACGCCAATACCCAAGATATCTAAAAGCTATTTTAAAACGTTTAGATAAACTGCAAGGTGATGCACACAAAGACCGAGGACTAAGATTACAAATTCAATCGTTATGGGATGATTATAAGCAATTGTTAAAAAAACAAGGGTGGACTGATGAATTAAGAGAATTTCGATGGATGCTAGAAGAATTCCGGGTATCCTTATTTGCTCAAGATTTAGGTACAGCTTATCCAGTATCTGAAAAGCGATTATCTAAACGCTTAAAGGAGATACTGCTTAAATACCATTAAATTCTATAAGCCGCTAGGGCGTCATATCCTAGGCGCGCTTCGTAAGGAATGCTTATTGCCTTCATGAGAAGTGCAACAACGGAGATGACGCCCTAGAGACTTACCCTACGGGGCTTAACCAAGTTTCTAATTTCTTTGTTATTTGTTTTTACCATAGACTGACTATGCAAAAAACAAATGCCTCGAACTTAGAAACTTGGTGTTGCTAGAATTAATAGGATTTAAGCAGTGTCTCCTTGATGAAATCAAAAGCCAATTAAGTTAAGCTTTGCTTTAAGTTATAAAGATAGATATATCGAGATTTACCCCATGAGTGACGAAAATAAACCCCCAAAAGACGATGATCAGAGCAAGCAAAGTTTCGAATCAGCCATGATTGAACTTGAAGAACTAGTCACGAAAATAGAAACGGGCAATTTATCCTTAGAAGACTCTCTAAAAGAGTTTGAAAATGGTATCAAGTTAAGCAGAGTCTGCCAAAGCGCGCTTAAAGATGCGGAAAATCGTGTGAAAATACTCACAGATAACGATGAAGAACAGGACTTCAATGTCGATATTGAAAAATAATCATGAAGCAAAGAGAGTTTTATCAAGCACGTGTTGAACGGATACTAGAAGCCGCGCTACCTATCAAAACACCACACTACCTATCAGAAGCGATGCGTTATTCGGTATTAGGTGGGGGTAAAAGAATTCGTGCTATTTTAGTTTATGCAACAGGAGAAGCACTAAAGATAAAACCTGAATTATTAGATTCGCCTGCAGCCGCAATTGAAATGTTACATGCTTATTCGCTAGTTCATGATGATTTACCCTGTATGGACGATGATGATCTAAGAAGAGGAAAACCCACTACGCATATTGCATATGATGAAGCCACCGCAGTACTCGCTGGAGATGCCCTCCAGACAGCTGCATTTGAGACTTTATCATCCGTTAATAGCGAGATTTGTGCAGAAAATCAGTTAAAAATCCTTAATATCTTAGCAACTGCCTCCGGTGTTAATGGTATGGTTAAGGGACAAGCAATCGATTTAGCAGCCGTTGGTAAGCTTATTAGTGAAAATGAGTTAGAAACCATGCATTTAAATAAAACTGGTGCGCTTATTAAAGCCAGTGTTTTAATGGCAAGTTACTGTACAAATGATACTGAATCAGAAAAAACTGACGCACAACGAGTCAAATTAACAGAATATGCAGAATCGATTGGTTTAGCGTTTCAAGTCCAGGATGATATTTTAGACATACAAAGTGATACAGAAACATTAGGAAAACAACAAGGTGCAGATATAGCTGCTGGTAAGCCAACTTATCCTTCGATCATGGGAATGGATGCGGCTAAGCAAAAACTGTTTAATTTGCACCAAAAAGCCATAGACTCTCTTAGTGAGTTCGGCGAAGAAGCAAATCTTTTAAGAGAAATTGCTAATTTTATCGTTAAGCGTATTGCTTAATGAAGGTTAAAGAAAGATCTGAGAAAAAGATCAATAATTAATATGTTATTAGATAAAGTAAATTCACCCGCAGAACTTAAAGCACTTACAGTTGATGAATTGCCTGCTTTTTGTGACGAAGTTCGTGAATTTTTGCTCGATTCAGTATCACACTCAGGAGGTCATTTAGCCTCAGGTTTAGGCGTGCTCGAGCTTACAGTCGCTTTGCATTATGTTTATGACACACCAAATGATCGATTGATTTGGGATGTCGGCCATCAAGCCTATGTACATAAACTTCTAACAGGCAGACGCAGTGATTTAGGTACGATAAAGAAAAAGGATGGCCTATGCGGTTTTCCTCGCCGTGAAGAAAGTGAATACGATGACTTTGGTGTTGGTCACTCAAGCACATCCATTAGTGCAGCCTTAGGTATGGCCCTTGCCGCCAAACATCAAAAGATTGATCGTCGCGCGATTGCCGTTATTGGTGACGGTGCAATGACCGCAGGTATGGCTTATGAGGGATTAGCGCATGCAGGTGATATAGATACTGAAATGCTAGTAGTACTAAACGATAATGATATGTCGATTTCACCCGCAGTTGGTGGCTTACACAAATATTTATCACGTTGGTTATCAGGTCCATTCTATTCAAGTATGCGCGAGGGCAGTAAAAAAATTCTTGCAAATACTCCCATAATGAAGCGTTTTGCGCGCCGCGCGGAAGAGCATACAAAAGGCATGATTATGCCTGATGCAACTTTATTTGAAGAAATGGGTTTTGTATATTATGGCCCAGTGGATGGTCATGATGTCGTTGAATTAGTTAAGATTTTAGAAAACATAAAAGATATCAACGAACCTAAATTCCTTCATGTCATTACCAAAAAAGGAAAAGGATATAAACCCGCTGAAAAGGATCCAGTTGGGTACCATGCGGTATCGATATTTGATCTTAAAAAAGGTGTAAAGAAATCTACAGTTAAAAGCAGTCCCACATACACACAGGTCTTTGGTGACTGGATTTGTGATATGGCTGCACAGGATGATCGTTTAGTTGCTATTACCCCTGCGATGCGTGAAGGCTCTGGTCTTGTTAAATTTTCTAAGGATTATCCTGACCGATATTTCGATGTAGCCATCGCAGAACAACATTCGGTAACTTTAGCAGCAGGTATGGCCTGCGACGGTTTAAAACCAATTGTTGCTATTTACTCAACATTTTTACAACGGGCATATGATCAATTAATCCATGATGTGGCTTTACAGAATCTTCCAGTCGTTTTCGCAATTGATAGGGCGGGTTTAGTAGGCAATGATGGACCAACGCATTCTGGAAATTATGATTTAACCTACCTTCGTTGTATCCCAAATATGATCGTTATGGCACCGAGCAATGAAGATGAGTGCCGACAAATGCTTTACACCGGCTTCCAGCAAGACTGTCCTACTGCGATTCGTTATCCACGTGGTAAAGGTGTCGGGATTGAACCACAAGTAAAGATGCAAGCACTTGAAATTGGTAAAGGCGAAATTTTAAAAGAAGGCTCAAATGTCGCCATTTTATTATTTGGTTCTTTGTTAAATGAAGCCGAATTTGTAGCAAATGCTTTTGATGCTAGCTTAGTAAATATGCGTTTTGTAAAACCAATCGATGAAAGCCTAATAAAATCAATCGCTGACTCCCATGATTTGATCATTACTCTTGAAGATAACGCGATTAATGGCGGTGCAGGTAGTGCTGTGAATGAATATTTACACAGCCAAGCTATTCAAATTCCTGTCATAAACTTAGGTATTCCTGATGAATATATTGAGCATGCATCTCGTGAAGAACAATTAGAAGAAATAGGCTTAACGGGTGAAGGCATTGTTAAATATGTTTCTGAATTCAATAAAGGTGCTTATGCTAAGTATTTAACTCAAAATGCCCTTAAAGTGGGGGGGTGTCTTTTAGATCCTATAAAAGAGGCTTAACTAGCTATTTTATTCTAAATACAGTCTCCGTAAAAAAACCACCTTTTAGGTGGTTTTTTACATCTTTATGCTGTTAATCTTAATGATCGATAATCTGACTTAAGAATAATTGCGTTCTTTCATTCTGCGGATTATCAAAGAACTCGGTTGGATTGTTCTGTTCAACAATCTGACCCGCATCCATAAAGATCACTCGATCAGCAACCTTCTTAGCAAAGCCCATCTCATGGGTAACACACAACATGGTCATACCTTCATTAGCGAGTTCTACCATTACATCCAATACTTCCGAGATCATCTCAGGATCAAGCGCTGAAGTTGGCTCATCAAACAACATAATCTTTGGATTCATACACAGTGATCTTGCGATCGCAACACGTTGTTGCTGACCACCAGAAAGTTGTCCCGGGAATTTCAGTGCT
>CALJIH010000065.1 GCA_937974135.1 uncultured Cocleimonas sp.
TTTTAGTAAAATAATTTTCCATCCACTTAGCGGCCTTTGACACCTCAGCTTCAGGTCCTTTCAATCCAAAATCAATCAGTGCACCATTTGCTTCGGTGCTTGGCAAACTCGAAACGCCGACACCTTCATAGCTCTCAAGAATCTTATTCATCATCGGCAATAAACTACTCTCAGGAACATTCAATACATCCCAACGCCATTCAACGTCAGGATGTTCATTGTATAAGTGTGGATAATGCGTATCTAACACCCATTCGATCATCGGCCATGCCATATTGGGAAATCCTGGTACAAAATGATGGTTCGCTAATTTGAAGCCAGGTACTCGATTTATAGGATTTGGAATCAACTCTGAATTTTCAGCTAATTCAGCCATAAGAATACGATTTGGATAGACACTATCACCAAACTTCTCAACAAGAATTGCTTTTGCCTCAGGATGAATAATAAAATTTTCATCAAAGGCTTCTGCCGCTGCAGCCCTTGTTTGGTCATCTGGAGTTGCACCAATACCACCGAAGCTAAACACCACGTCATCTAATATTTTCGTTTGGTTTAAGGTTTCAACGATTTCTTTTCGGGTATCACCAATCATGCGCGCCCAAGATAACTTCATACCTCGTTCTCGCAGAATACTTATTACATGGTTCAAATGTTTGTCTTGACGCGTGCCACTTAGAAGCTCGTCACCAATTAATATTATGCCAACTTGTTGTTGCGACCGACTCACAGCTTTGCTCCTTTCGCAGTCGCTTGTTTTTTTGAAATCGCAGATTGTTTTTCTGCTTCAGCTGTAGTCCAGTTTTTATCCGTTTCAGTCCAACCTTGAGTGTGTAATTGGACTAAATCTGCGAGTGCTTGGATATGATCTGGGTTGTCATTCATACAGGGGATAAGTTTGTAATCCTCACCACCTGCCTCCATGAAATACTCACGATTTTCGATATTCATTTCTTCAAGTGTCTCTACGCAATCTGAGGGAAAACCAGGGCAAACCACATCGATGGTTTTTACACCTTCTCCGGGCAATGCCATAAGGGTTTTGTCGGTATAAGGCTGTATCCATTCTGCTTTTCCAAAACGCGATTGAAAAGTGAGACGCCATTGATCTTCTTTTAAGCCAAGTTTCTCAGCAATCAAACGTCCTGTTTTATGACAATGACATAAATAAGGATCACCTAAATCTACATTACGGCGCGGCAAACCATGAAAAGACATCAGCAATACTTCATTTCTGCCATGTTCTTTCCAATGCGTTTCAATACTTTTTGCGACCGAATTGATATAGGAAGGATCATCGTGATACTGCCCTACAAAGCGTAATTCTGGAATCCAGCGCTTACCTAAGAAATGTTTATAAACCGAATCAAAGGTAGTCGCCGTGGTGGTAGCAGAATATTGAGGATACAAAGGTAGAATTAAAACTCGGCGGGCGCCTTTTTCTTGTAAAGCATCTAAACCTTTTTCAATACTAGGATCGCCATAACGCATAGCCAATTCGATATGCACTGGACCATTGAAGCGGATTTGCATTTCTTGTTGCAGCAATTTTTGTTGCTGCTTGCTGTAATGCATTAAAGGTGAACCTTCTTCCATCCATACTTTTTGGTAATTCTCAGCACTTTCTTTCGGACGCTTTGGCAAAATAAACGCGTTTAGTATTATCCACCAGATAATTTTAGGAATTTCTATCACACGTCCATCAGATAAAAACTGTTTTAAGAATTTTCTTACTGCTTTGGGTGTAGCTTCAGCTGGCGTTCCTAAATTAACCAATAAAACCCCAGTAATTGCTGCTTTTCCATGAAAAAAGGTTTTATCACTTTTGACTTTTGCCACTTTATTTTCTCAATATTTTAAAAAGCAGGCAGAATAACACAAAGAATTAATGATCATGAATCGAAACCATCAATTCTAAGGTTATATAAAATCGCTTAAAACGTAACAAAACCTTATCATTTAGTCATTTGCGGTTTATACTTGTCGACCCATTTAAATAAATTTGATAAAGCTGTTTTTTAATCTAAAAACAGCGGGAATAGGCAAAAATTATGGCACGTGTAACAGTAGAAGATTGTTTAGAATTTGTTGATACTAATTACGAGTTAGTATTAAAAGCAGCGAAGCGCGCAAGAGATATCTCAGATGGTGCTCCAGCATTAGTTGAAGAAGACAACGACAAACCAGTAGTTATCGCACTTCGCGAAATTGCTGAAGACGTAAAACCTGAAGAGGTATTAGGTGTCGTTGAAGCGCCTGATGAAATGACTTTGGACCAAGATCAAACTCAAGAGCCCATTGAAATTAGCATTAATTAACGTCGAGCCTGCTTTCGATTCTATAGAGATAATTTATAAAACCACAATACCATCGTTTCTAAAGCAGAGCTTAATCCACAATAAAAATTATGCCTGAAGAAGCTCCCCCTCAATGTATTAGTTCTACCGACCTTATTAAACGGGTCGGTAATTACATGAACGACAGGGATGTTGAAAAAGTAAATCAGGCCTATTTACTCGCCTATGAAGCGCATGATGGCGTTATCAGAAAATCTGGCGAAGCGTATATATTCCATCCTATTGCTGTTGCTTATACATTAGCCGACTTACACATGGATGTGGATACGATATGTGCGGCACTTTTACACGATGTGATCGAAGATACTGATTTCACCAAAAAAGACATTAGTGATCGTTTTGGGGATGTTGTTGCTGATCTAGTTGATGGTGTCACCAAATTATCTGGTGGTCGATTTAACACTCGAGATGAAGCTGCGGCTGCAAGCTTTCATAAAATGATGGCGGCAATGACCCATGATTATCGTGTGGTCTTAATCAAACTTGCAGATCGATTGCATAATGTAAAAACCTTGGGTGTTAGAAGCCCCGATTCTCGCCGACGTATAGCAAAAGAAACCTTAGATATACATGTGCCACTAGCACGACGTATGGGTATGAATACGCTACGCAAAGAATTACAACTCAATGCCTTTAAACACCTCCATCCTTGGCGTGCTGCTCGGCTTGAAAAAGCGATGCAAACACTTGTCAACGACAATGCATCTGAGCATCAAGAAATTATACAATCGATAAAAGATGCATTAACAGATAATCATTTAGAAGGTGAAGTATTTGGCTGGGAAAAAAACCTTTATAAACTCTACAAACGTATCAAAAAAGGTAAAAGTCATAAACAAATCAATAAGTTCACAGAGTCTTTAGAGCTTAGAGTTTTAGTCAATAACTCTATTGATTGTTATGCAGCACTTGGCATTGTCCATCAATTATTTTATCCCAAAGTAGGATCTTTTAAAGATTTTATCGCAACACCTAAAGGCTATGGTTTCCAAGCCTTACAAACTGCATTAGTGACGCCACAACGGCAACTGATTTTCGTGCAAATTCAAAGCCACGAAATGTTCCAAATCGCGCAATATGGAATTACCGCAGCAAATCGTTATCCTGAATTATTGAAATCATCCGGAAAGTCTCAGATGTATCTGAACCGATGGCTTCAACAGGTCGAAGAAATACAAAGTATTACGGGTACCGCCGCAGAATTTCTAGAAGACATGAAGGCGGATTTATTCCTCAGCGAAATTTATGTTTCTACCCCACGCGGTGAAGTAAAAGTTTTACCTAAAGGTGCTACCCCAGTAGATTTTGCATACGCGATTCATACAGAGGTCGGCGACAAATGTGTTTCAGCACTTATTGATGGTGAGCCAGCAAGACTAAACGCAAAATTAGCCAATGGAGCTACGGTTTTAATTTTAACTGATCAAGAAGCTGCACCGACTCCTAACTGGTTGAATTTTACCGTTACTGCAAAAGCTCGATCATCTATTCGCAGCTGGATTAAAAAACGTAAGTCTCATGAATTCATCGAACTCGGTGAAAAAATATTAGAAAAAGCATTATTATCTTTAAACAGCTCTTTGGATAAAATTCCTGAAAAAAATATCGACGAAACACTTAAAGCGCTGAATCAAGAAAATAGAGATGCTTTATTCACCAGCATTGCTAACGGTAATCAATCAGCAAAATTGGTTGCACAACGATTAATAGATGACAATGAACTTGCTGCATTAGACCAACAAGATAAAAAGGATCAATTGTTACTCATTAAAGGTACCGAAGGTCTTGCTGTGAATTTACAAACCTGTTGTTATCCAATACCTAGTGATTCGATTGTAGCGCATACAAATAAACAAACGGGACTAGAAGTACATCGTGATAATTGCCCTTCTTTGGCACGTACAGGTCATTCTTTACAAAAAGATATATTTACTATCGCTTGGGTTGACGATACTAATAAGGGTTCTCATTTTTTAGCGGCACTAAACCTTAGTGTTAGAAATAAAGTCGGAGTATTATCGAATATCACCGATTTACTCGAAAAAATGAATATTAATATCGAGGATATTAATATCTCTGGTGACAAAGACATGAAAGACATGTACTTTCTTATTCAAGTAAAAGATGGAACGCACCTGCGTGCCGTTGCAGAGTCATTATCAAATCAATCACATGTACTCGATGTTAGCCGAGTATTGGATGACAAAAACCAATAGGCATCAATTAGATTACTGGTATTTAATTAAAAAAGGACAATCAATCATGGCAAGGGAAATTATTTCTACAAGCAAAGCCCCAGCAGCACTTGGCCCCTACTCACAAGCAGTAAAAGTTGGTGATACTGTTTACATTTCTGGTCAAATCCCTCTAGTTCCTGAAACGATGGAAGTGTTAGAAGGTGATTTTGCTGATCATGCTCGGCTGGTATTTAACCATCTGAGATCTATTGCAGAAGAAGCAGGCGGAAGTATGAATGATTTTACCAAGGTAAATATATTCTTAACCGACCTTACAAATTTTCCGATTGTAAATGAAGTGATGGCTGAGTTTTTTGATGAACCTTATCCAGCACGTGCAGCGATACAAGTAGCGGCCCTGCCGAAAGGTGTAGTAGTGGAAGCTGATGCGGTAATGGTACTTTAAACATTACCAGCGTTAAAAAAAATAGTTCTGTTGAGCTTGTAGAATACACCCCCTACTTTTGATGGTTTTTCAAAACCTTTAAGAAAACCATCTAAGGAATAAAAAATGAAACAACAAGATAAAATAGCACTCTATCCAGGCACATTTGATCCAATCACAAATGGGCATATTGACCTTGTGCAACGCGCAGCCAATTTATTTGAAGAAGTTGTTGTTGCAATCGCATCTAGTCAAAAAAAGAAGCCATTATTCTCACTTGAAGAACGTATCGAGCTATCTGAAAAAGTACTCGCTGACTGCCCTAATGTAACAGTGAAAGGCTTTGATATTCTTCTGGTTGATTTTGCTAAACAGCAAAAAGCTGAAGTATTAATTCGTGGTTTACGCGCAATATCGGACTTTGAATACGAATTTCAACTTGCCAGTATGAATCGTACTTTAGCGCCAGATGTAGAATCGTTATTTTTGATGCCAGCGGATGAGTATTCATTCATTTCTTCATCCTTAGTAAAAGAAGTTGCTTCACTTGGAGGGGATATTTCGAATTTTGTACATCCTTTAGTTAACGAAGCTTTGAAGAGCAAAACCAAATAATTCCAACAAGAACACTTGTAAAACCACATTTTTACCCGATATTAACTAGATAAAATAATACTAGGCGAGTTTTTAAGCTTACTATTATTTGAGTTTGGCAATGTTAAAATCGTACAATTACCAAATTCATTAAGAATTTTAAGATTAAGGAATACAAAATGTCATTAATAATCACTGACGAATGCATCAACTGCGACGTATGTGAACCCGAATGCCCAAATGAGGCTATCTACATGGGTGAAGAGATTTACGAAATTGATCGTGATAAGTGCACTGAATGTGTTGGACATTATGACGAGCCACAATGCGTGGAAGTTTGTCCTGTAGATTGCATCCCTAAAGATGAAAATAACCCTGAAACACAAGAGCAATTAATGCTGAAATACGAACATCTCATGTCTTTATAGTTTCGTATTAATCGTCGAGTACATTTAAGGCTACATTGAATTATGATCATTACACTTTCACCCTCAAAAGGCCAAGATTTTGATTCGCCAACACCATCAACGATTTACACCCTACCTGAGCAATTGGAAGATTCTCAGCTTTTAGTCAATGAAGCCAAAAAGCTAGACATGGAAGCAGTTCGTGAGTTAATGGATGTGAGCGAGAATATTTCCAATTTAAATGTTCAGCGTTTCCAAGACTGGAGCATGCCATTTGATACTAACAATGCAAAAGCAGCTTTGTTTGCGTTTAAAGGAGATGTGTATTCTGGTATTCAAAAAGACAAATACGATGATGGTGATCTAACCTATGCCCAAGAGCATCTTCGGATTTTATCTGGACTTTATGGTGCTTTGCGACCTATGGATTTAATACAACCCTATCGTTTAGAAATGAAAACTAAATTACCTAACCCTCGTGGTGATAATCTTTATCAGTTTTGGGGTGAAAGTATTACTGAAAAATTAAACGAAAGCTTAAAAGATCAAGAAGAAAAAACCTTAGTGAATCTTGCTTCAAATGAATATTACAAATCTGTAAAACCCAAAATGATTGATGGGAAGATTTTGAATATTAGTTTTAAAGAAGTGAAAGAGGGTAAAAGCCGAATCCTTGCTGTATACGCAAAAAAAGCACGTGGCATGATGACAGATTTTATACTAAGAAACCGCATCGAAAGATCAGAGGATATTAAAGATTTTGGCACTGCAGGTTATTCGTTTTCTAAAGCAGAGTCTTCTGATAATCAATGGGTATTCACCAGACCTCAACCAAAACCCGCTGGTAAATAGTCACTTATTTTGTATTAAAAGACACCCCCCTACTTTTGTGCGGTTTTGACAAACATTACCTTTCGGCCCAGCTGAAGCTGTTGTCTCGGCTAAAGCCACAGCTGAATGATATTAGATTTTAGTATTTTAAATACGAAAATAGAATTTAAGTAAGGGTAAGACTTTTAGAATTATTTTCGCCAAAGCGATTCCATCGTTAAAACTTCTATTCGACTGGTTGATTTCAGCCTTTGAATTTATTTGCCCACCACATTCTAGCTCGCAGACCCCATCCACTCGTTAAACCAACTTCAGCAAATCGTATATTTCCTTTTCCATCGATAACGTAACTTGTGGGTACTCCTTTGACACCGAACAAATCACCTAAGCGATTATCTTTATCTACTATTGTTGGCCAAGCTTCAATTTTTCTTTCTTTCATATGTGCTAACACTTCTTCCTTATCGCCTGATTGATAAGCCACTGAAAGGACCGGCCAGTCCTTTTGTATTTTAGTCATACTATTTTCTTCTACCTTACAAAAAGCACACCAACTTGCCCAGAAATGCAAAATAAAAGGCTTGCCTCGGTAATCTTCTAAGTTAACAGTCTTACCATCGAGCAATACACTTTGAAAACTAGGAGCCTCACCGGCAACTAAATCTTTTTGCTGCCAAGCTCTAATACCAAAAACAATCCCAACAATAAGGAGTATTTCAAGTAAGTACCTAAACCAACGTTTCTTTTTCTTTACTGTTTTATTTAATTCGTTTGCAGAAGTATTGTTTGAAGACATGATTTTAAAAATTAATTGAACGTTAAACGGAGCTTACCATAAGCCTCGACAAATATATGGGCTATCGTATAAGACAACATTTTAAATAAAAAATTCAGACATAAAAAAAGCCACAGTAAACTGTGGCTTTTTCCCGATCATCCTTGATCGATTACATCCTAACTAACTTTGTATTAATGTTTTTTAGCTTTAATTACATCTACGATGATAGACGATGCATCATTGTAACCATTTGCATCAACTATGTCATAGTAGAACATATCCATTCCAGTGAAACCTGCATTTGGTGTATAAACAATCTTGTTGTTCTTTATAACTGCACGACCATTTGCTGGGTTATCAACACGGATGATACGAAGTCCTTTACCTTTATCATTCGCTAAAACGTTAATAGTAATTTTCTCACCTTCAGAAATCAAAACATCATCTGCATTCGCTTGAGTGTTACCACCGCTTGTTACACCTTTCACTGTAACTTTAACGTTTGCTGAGTCAGTATTGCCGTTCCCATCAGAGATTGTGTAACTAAAGTTATCAACTCCAGTGTTACCTTTACCACATGTGTTTGATGGCTTATAGATGATCTGATTACCAGATTGCATCACAGTACCAAACTTTAGGCTATCAGCATCAACACTTACGAGACTTAGGCTGTCACCATCTGGATCGCTATCATTACCTAGAACATCAATAGTAATTGGCGAACAACCTGTAGCAACACTGTCATTCTTCGCATCAGGAGCCTTGTTCACTGCAACAACAGTAACTGTAGCTGTTGCTGTCGCTGTTTCACCGTTACTATCTGTAATAGTGTAAGTGAAGCTATCCGTTCCATCGAAACCAGCATTTGGAGTATAACGAATCTGACCGTTAACGATTTGAGCTGAACCATTTTGTGGATTACCAACGCTCGTAATTGTTAGCTGACCACTTCCAGAGTTAGTTGTATCGTTACCTAATACATTTAACAATACCGCTGTACCTTCTGGGGTTGTAGCTGAATCATTTTGTGCTTCAGGCTTAGGATCATCTACAACAGTTACTGTAGCCGTT
>CALJIH010000066.1 GCA_937974135.1 uncultured Cocleimonas sp.
ATCATGCGCAAAGGCGTTCGAACAGATTATATTTTGGAAACATTTTTAGAAGCATTGGGAAAAGAAAGCAGATGAGATGTTAAAAGACACCCCTCCACTTTTAGTGAGTTTATCGTTTGTTTTTTAAAATATGCCCATTTCTAATCCAGCCGCCATCGACATGCCTAATTCTTCTACCTGATCAATAAATTCATCCTTGAATTCGCCATGGCATAATAAAAGATCCTGAACTTGTTTCCATTTCAGACCAGAGATGATTTTTTGCATGGCAATTTCTGTACCCGTACCATCTAGTCCTGCACGAATAAAAATTGCATAAGGCAAAGCTTCTGTATGCTCTAAACAGGGATAAAAGATGCGATCAAAAAAATCTTTCATGGCACCACTCATGTAGCCAAAGTTTTCAGTGGTGCCGAGTAAAATAGCGTCACAGTTCATAACATCGTCAGGAGTAGCTGCAAACGGTGTTTTATGTTGAATCTGAACACCTTGTATATCTGTATTACTTGCACCACGCACAGCAGCGTCAGCGAGCGCTTGTGTATTAGGTGAAGGAGTATTGGATACAATTAAGAGTGTCTTTGTTTGGGGCATATGCCTATTTAAACGTAAAACTTATTAAAAAGACACCCCCCCACTTTTGTGGGGTTTCTACAGATTATTTAACTTTTTAAATCAGATAAATTGATTAAACTATAAGTATCGTTTAAATTTAATCATCTATATTGATGAGATTAATTTGTTATTAAAAGACATCTACTTATAATATCCCCGCAAATTTGAAACCCAATCAAATAATACAGACCTTAAAGACGTTACAAAAATAACTCACAGGAAACCATGACAGAAAAAAACAGCAAAATTTTTTATACCAAAACCGACGAAGCACCAGCCTTAGCGACACGTTCTTTACTTCCCATCATTCAAACCTTTGCGGCGCAAGCAGATATCGATATTGAGCTAAAAGATATCTCATTAGCGGGCAGAATCATTGATAACTTTTCGGAATATTTATCCGAAGAACAACGCTCAACAAATGCTTTAGAAGAGCTTCGTGATCTAACGCAGCTACCTGATACAAATATCATTAAATTACCAAATATTAGTGCTTCAATGCCTCAGTTGCGTAAAGCAATTGCTGAATTACAAGAAAATGGTTACGCCATTCCTGACTATCCTGATGAGCCTGAAACGGATGAAGAGCATGCAATAGCTGAGAAATTCGGTATTGTTTTAGGCAGTGCGGTAAACCCCGTACTTCGCGAAGGTAATTCAGATCGTCGCGCACCTAATGCTGTGAAAAACTTTGCTCGTAAAAATCCACATTCCATGGGTGAATGGAGCCAAGCGTCTCAAACCCACGTCGCTCACATGCGTGGTGGTGATTTTTATTCCAGCGAAACCTCGATGACTATAGAAAAAGCTTGTAACTATCACATCGAATTTACCAATAAAGAAACCGGCGAAAAAACGGTATTAAAAACACCAAAACCTCTGCTTGAAGGCGAGGTTATTGATGCAATGTTTATGAGTAAAAAGGCATTACGCTCATTTTTCGAAGAACAACTAGAAGATTGTAAAAATACCAAACTACTCTTCTCTCTACACGTAAAAGCCACCATGATGAAAGTATCGCATCCTATTGTATTTGGACATGCGGTGACGGTTTTTTATGATAAGTTATTCGAAAAATGGAAAGATGTTTTTGATGAAATCGGCGTAAATCCGAATAATGGTTTAGGCAATGTTTATTATAATATTCAAGAGCTTAAACAGTCAAAGCGTGCTGAAATCGAAGCAGATATACGTGCCTGTTATATCAACCGTCCAGAAGTAGCGATGGTAGATTCCGACCGTGGCGTATCCAACCTGCAAGTGCCCAGCGATGTGATAGTTGACGCATCTATGCCTGCGATGATTCGCAGCTCAGGTAAAATGTGGGGAGCTGATGGAAAGCTAAAAGATACCAAAGCAGTCATTCCAGAAAGTACTTATGCAACCATTTATCAAGAAGTGATTAACTTCTGTAAAACTCACGGAGCGTTTGACCCAGTAACCATGGGCACCGTAGCCAATGTAGGTCTAATGGCGAAAAAGGCTGAAGAATATGGCTCGCACGATAAAACCTTTGAGATGACGGCTGATGGCACGATGCGTGTGCTCGACGATGACAATAATGTGTTGCAAGAACATGAGGTTGAAGAAGGAGATATTTGGAGAATGTGTCAAACCAAAGATGAGCCGATTAAAGATTGGGTCAAGCTTGCGGTTAAACGCGCACGTCTCTCAGGTATGCCGGCAATCTTCTGGCTAGACCGCGATCGTCCACATGATTATCAGTTAGTGTTAAAGGTTCAAAAATACTTACAAGACCATGATACTGAAGGATTAGATATTCGGATTATGCGCCCTGTTGTAGCGATTCGTTTCACCATGGAACGTTTGATTCGTGGTATGGATACCATTTCGGTAACAGGTAATGTGTTACGCGATTATCTCACCGATCTGTTCCCGATACTTGAATTAGGAACGAGTGCGAAAATGCTTTCAATCGTACCCCTGATGAAAGGTGGTGGATTATTCGAAACTGGTGCAGGCGGTTCAGCGCCGAAGCATGTTCAGCAATTCAGCGAAGAAAATTATCTTCGTTGGGATTCACTGGGTGAGTTTTTAGCGCTTGCTGAGTCATTTGAACACCTTGCGGAAAGTGCTGACAATTCAGGCGCCAAAGCTTTAGCTGCGGCATTAGATATTGCTACTGGCAAGTTACTCGAAAATAACAAGTCACCACAACGCAAGATTGGTAAATTAGACAATCGCGGCAGTCATTTCTATTTAGCGATGTACTGGGCACAAGCATTAGCTGAGCAAAATGATAATCCCGATTTAAAAGAAAAATTCACCAAACTCGCAAAACAGTTAAGTGATAACGAAGAAAAAATTGTCGAAGAGCTTAATTCAGTGCAAGGGGATGATACTGATATCGGAGGTTATTATTTCCCTGATGATGAAAAAGCCAACGCTGCAATGCGACCCAGCAAAACTTTTAACGAAGTACTAGCCTCAATGTAAGTTTACTCTTAAACATGCAGTTTAAAGCCTAATCAATTGATTAGGCTTTTTTATGTTTATTTACTCCTGCATTAATCTTTATTTACACTATAGTTTATTCAAGTAAGTGATTTGAAACATATACTTACACAATCAAATATTTAACTTATTTCACTATCATTTTAAAAACCATAACTTCTTCTTTATAAAGGACTTTATATGATCAATTTAAAAAAAATATCCATGCTGCTAATGCTTACGTTAGGCCTTATTTCAGGAAACGCTTACGCAAAAGATTGTGGCGAAGTCACCATCACTGAAATGGATTGGGCATCGGCATCGGTGGTAACGGGTATTGCCAAATTTATTATGGAACAAGGATACGGCTGTAAAGTGACAAAAGTACCAACCGCATCTGCACCATCCTTAGTATCAGTAGCTGAAACAGGTAAGCCTGATATTTTGACTGAAATCTGGACTAATGGCGCGCCTTCTTATGACAAATTAATTGCGCAAGGCACCATCAAACCACTAACGGAAGTATTATCTGACGGGGGTTTAGAAGGCTGGTTTATCCCAACTTACCTAGTTGAAAAACACCCTCAATTGGCTACTATTGAAGGTATTTTAGCTAACCCTGAATTAGTAGATAATCGCTTCCATAATTGTCCTGATGGCTGGGTATGTAAGAATATAAATAGCAATATTGGTAAAGCTGCAAATTTTGAAAAAGTCGGAATAAAAGATTTTATTCATGGTTCAGGTGAGACGCTGGCAACCTCGATCGGTGCAGCATTTGAAAATAAAGAACCTTGGTTTGGTTACTACTGGGCACCGACGGCAGTACTTGGAAAGTATCCAATGACTATGGTAGATCTAGGCCCACATGATCCTGAAGCTCATAAATGTAATAGTAAACCTGTATGTGAAAATCCAAAGATTGAGGCCTATCCTAAGAGTATAGTTGCTACTGTTGTATCAGGTCCTTTTGCAAAAAGTCATCCTGAAATCACGGCTTTAATGAAAAATCTAACATTCACCAATAAAATTATGGGTTCACTACTTGCTTGGAAAGAGAATAACAGTGCTTCTGCAGAAGAAACGGCGGTACGATTTTTAGAACAACATAGTGATGTATGGTCTAAGTGGATAAATGATTCTGCACGTGAGAAGTTAGCTGCTTTAATAAAATAATTTCGTATACGTTTCCATCTACAAAAATTAAAAGCCTATTGATTTCAATAGGTTTTTTTCTGTAAAGAGACAGCTCTGTTGAACCAACCGAGTACATCCCTTACTTTTGTAATTCATCTAATCCCGAGGTAATACTGGAATCAATCGAAGGATCTTCTTCTACTTCCTGTTCGGGTAATTCACTTCTTAAAATTTCAATCATTTCATCTTCGGCCAAACGTGTTTCCGATACATATCGTTTACGATCTTCACGATGCTGACCCAAACGTAAAATCGTCTCAACATCATGTTCTGTAAACAATTTAGCTTTTCGTTCAACTAAATAATTAGGCATTCCTAATGCTCTGAGAGCCGCTTTACCCATGCTCATCGATCCTTCAAACATGACGCGTTCGATATGCTCTATATTTAGGTTATTCAATTCGTGCATATGCATTACGTCATGCGCACGGGCTAGGATTTTTAAATTTGGAAAATGCCGTTGTGCTAGTTTAATGATTTCAATTGTTTTGTCTTTGTCTTCAATGGCGATGATCAATAATTTAGCTTCATCAGCACCGGCAGTGCGTAATAAATCCAATCGACTACCGTCTCCATAAAATAGTTTAAAACCAAATTCACGCACGCGCGCAATACGTTTTGCATTATGGTCCATTACCGTAACCGATACATCATTTGCTAATAAATAGCGGCCTACGACTTGGCCGAAACGACCAAAACCTGTCAAAATCACCTTACTTTCTTGGGTTTCAGTTAATTCTTCAACATCCAGTTTTTCTTCGTCATCTATCTTATCAAACCTCGGTTGAATGACTTTTTCATTAAACAGAATCAGAATAGGTGTGAGTATCATCGACAACGCAATAACCACGGTCAGCATTTCAACGATGGGCCGATCAATCGCTTGTGAACTCAAACTCAAAGATAGCAATACAAAGCCAAACTCACCGCCCTGTGCTAAAACAAATGAAAACCAAAATCGATCCGCTTCAATTATTTTAAAGACACAAGCAAGCACAAACAAAATGATGAATTTCAGTAACACCAAACCAAGCGTGATTCCGATAATCTTCATAGGTTCTTCAGCGATTAAGCCAAAATCAATTCCAGCGCCTACAGAGATAAAAAACAAGCCAAGTAACAACGCTTTAAATGGGTCAATATTCGCCTCAATTTCATGACTATATTCGCTATCTGCCAAAACTACTCCAGCTACAAAGGCGCCTAACGCAGGTGAAAGACCAACCAGATTCATCAACAAAGAAATACCGATGACCAAAAGCAAGGCCGCTGCAGTAAAAATCTCGCGTAAACCACTTTCAGCGATATACCGAAATATGGGGCGTAGAGCGTAACGACCGCCAAAAATGATCAATCCGATCACAGCAAAAATAATCAGAGTTTGATGCCAAGTTTCTAAATGCGCGATCATGCTGTGACCTTGGCGATCAAGGTCTTCACTGGTAAAGATCGGGAATATTGCGAGCAAGGGTAAAATTGCGATTATCGGGATTACCGCAATATCTTGAAACAGTAGCACTGAGAAGCTTGATTTACCCACTTCCACTTTGGTGAGGTGCTTTTCATTTAAGATCTGTAAAGCAATCGCGGTAGATGAGAGTGCCAAGACCAAACCTATCGCCAATGCCGTTTGCCAGGGAAAATCAAGCATCATCACAATGCCCATTATCGATAATGTTGTGAGTGCAACCTGCAAACCACCCAAACCAATAATAGGTTTGCGCATACGCCATAGCACCCCAGGTTGCATTTCCATTCCGATTAAAAACAACATCATCACCACGCCAAACTCAGCAAAATGCAAAATGTCTTCGGTTTCGTTTACCAAGCCTAGAACTGATGGCCCAATTAAAGTACCCGCCAACAAATAACCCAATACCGAGCCTAAACCCAACTTGCTCGCAATCGGAACTGCTATTACCCCCGCTGCGAGAAAAATAAATGCGCCTGTTAGAAAATCCATTTCATATCCTTTGTCTTATTCTTTAATTATAGAATGTAATACCCTTTTGGATTGTGCCTAATCGCTTTAAATAGTTCCTACAATCATAAAATAAATAATTAAAAGACACCCCCCTACTTTTGTGTGGTTTTAAAAACTGAGGTTATTTTTACTAGCCAAATAGAATATTCGCAGCATGCTATACTCATAGCAGTCATCGATAAACGCTAACCATAGTGCATTCAAATGAAAGCTATCCAGATCATCATGTTAACGGCATTTTTTAGTGTTTTCACGAGTTTGTTGGCGAATACTCCAACAGAAAAAAGAGATCCGGTAGAAGTATGTTCGGAGCTTTCTGGGTTTATTCGAACCTTAGCTAACGAGAGAGATTCTGGGGTTGATTATCAACAATCAAAAACTGGAAAAAATCTAAAAAAGACTGATGAATCATCAAAAATTAAATCTGATCAAGTCATTCAGATCGTAAAAAAAACAGCAAATCTAAAACCTAATGTATTAAGCAATGCGTTTGGTAACGCTTGCATGTCCAAAGAAAACACGAATACATTTAATACTGATTATTATAAGAAATTTGAAGTGTGTAATGCCTATAGCGAAAATGAAGAACTGGTATTTAAATGCGTGACAAATTTGACTCATTAGTCTTTAAAAGACACCCCCCTACTTTTGATCAACTAATTAATATAGTTTTCTACTTTTCCCCTAACTCAACTGTCTCTAATTCAGCAATATTATCCGCTGCTTCTTGCATCGCTGGTATATGTTCCTTTAATTCCTCCAAACTGACGCGCGCACTTGGTGCATGTACCGCAATGGAATACAGTACCTCACCCACAGTATTTTTAACGGGAACTGCTACTGCAATCATGCCATCAATATATTCACCAGTATCATAACCCACTTCGTTTTCAACGATCTCATTCAATTGTTCTTTTAAAACATCCATATCAAGAATGGTTTCATTGGTGTATTTTTCTAGCGTTACTGCTTTGAGGTAACGTAAACGCCATGCGGGTTTCATATTCGCTAATAGCAATTTACCTGCAGCGGTACAATGCAGAGGTAAATGTGACCCGATAGGCAGATGAATTCGATAAGGCCAATTACTTTCAATACGATCAAGGTAAATTAATTCGTTGCCATCTAAGGCTGTGAGGTTACATGTCTCATTAATGGATTTTGACAAGCCTTGCAGAACCATATGACGGCTACCCGTCATTACCGAGTTAGTCAGTACCGAGCTCGCCAAACGGCGTAAACGTAAGCCGCCTACAAAGCGTTTACCATTGGGTTCGCGTTGTAACAAACCCTCTTCTTCGAGTTGTTGCGCGATACGATGCACAGTTGCTTTGGGTAAATCCAGATCTTCAGCAAGATAGGCACTAGTCAGTGGTTTATCCGCATGCATAATCGTTTCTAGCATCATAATTGCACGAATTAACGTCGATTGGGTGGCTTGATCAGACGTTTTATCAGCTGCACTATCGCTTAGAATCGTATTCGATATTGTCGGTTTAGCGCTCAAAATAAAATCCTTAAAAGTCGTAGCGATACTAAAATATCACACGATTATACACATAATTGAGACTATTTATCTCGAAAATAACAAAAAAAGATTGACTATCGCTTGTTTGACTACTAATCTGCATGCTGAAATTTTTAATCAAAATCGGTCTATTTATCGCCATCTAATTTCTTTAGATGTAAATAGACATTAACAATCAGCTATTAAGGAGCACACGATGGCTAAAATGACACCTAGTGAAGCATTTGTTGAGACTATGGTCGCAAATGAAGTTGATACCGTATTCGGTATCATGGGTTCTGCTTTCATGGACGCGATGGATATTTTCGCACCAGCAGGCATTACTTTAATCCCAGTTGTACACGAACAAGGTTCTACTCACATGGCGGACGGTTATGCGCGCGCTTCTGGTAGACACGGTGTAAGTATCGGACAGAACGGTCCTGGTATTTCTAACGCAGTAACAGCAGTTGCAGCTGCATTCTGGGCACACACGCCATTAGTAATGATCACACCTGAGACTGGCACTATGGGCATCGGCTTAGGTGGTTTCCAGGAAGCTAACCAGCTACCTATGTTTGAAGAGTTTACAAAGTATCAGGGTCACGTAACACATCCTGCACGTATGGCTGAATTCACGGCACGTTGTTTTGACCGTGCGATGTCTGAAATGGGTCCAACTCAATTAAACATCCCTCGTGATTACTTCTACGGCGAAATCGACGTTAAAATTCCTACGCCAATGCGTTTGGATCGTGGTCCAGGTGGAACGAAGAGTTTGAACGAAGCTGCTGACCTTATTGCACAAGCTAAATTCCCAGTGATTATCTCTGGTGGTGGTGTGGTAATGTCTGAAGGTGGAATCGATGCATGTGAAAAACTTGCTGAACGTTTACAAGCGCCAGTCGTTAACTCTTACTTACACAACGACTCTTTCCGTGCAAGTCACCCTCTTTGGTGTGGCCCGCTAGGATATCAGGGTTCTAAAGCGTCAATGAAGCTAATGGCTCAAGCTGACGTAGTTATCGCATTAGGTTCACGTTTAGGTCCATTCGGTACCTTGCCACAACACGGTATGGACTACTGGCCAACCGAAGCTAAAATCATTCAAATTGATGCTGATCACAAAATGTTAGGCTTGGTAAAAGACATTACAGTAGGTATTTGTGGTGATGCAGCCGAAGCAGCGAATGCATTAGCAGAGCGTCTAGATGGACGTGATTTAGTCTGTGATGCAAACACAGATGAACGTGTTGCTACTATGAATACTGAGAAAGAAGCATGGGAAGCCGAGCTAACTGATTGGGTTCATGAAAAAGATGCATTCTCACAAGACATGGTTGAAGAGAACAAAGAATTTGGTTACCCATCACCACGTACTGTTCTTCGCGCACTTGAAGAAGCAATGCCTGCTGACGTTATGGTTTCAACTGACATCGGTAACATCAACTCTGTTGCTAACTCTTACTTACGTTTTGAGCGTCCACGTTCGTTCTTCGCGGCAATGAGCTGGGGTAACTGTGGTTACGCATTCCCAACTATCATTGGTGCTAAGAAAGCATGTCCTGAGCGTCCTGCGATTTCTTACGCGGGTGACGGTGCATGGGCAATGAGTATGCAAGAGACAATGACATGTGTTCGTCACGACATTCCTGTTACAGCGGTCGTTTTCCATAACCGTCATTGGGGTGCAGAGAAGAAGAACCAGGTAGACTTCTACGGTCGTCGTTTCACAGCGGCCGAGCTAACTGACCAAGACTTCACAGC
>CALJIH010000067.1 GCA_937974135.1 uncultured Cocleimonas sp.
AAAGAATCGGTAACCACTATATTAGTCAACTCTACAGAGCCAATATTACTAACGGTAAAGGTATAATTTATGATGTCACCGACATTTGCGTATGATGGTACATCTGCTGTTTTTTCAATAGAAATACCTGGTGCGACCTCAGGTGTCCCTGTAGCATCGTTACCATCAGTGAAGAACCAAAAGTTATCACCTCTATTTGTACTACCATCGTCATCAAACACAAATGGTGTAGTGCTTCCTGTGGTAAGGATATTATTTAAAAGACCTGGAACTGGTGCTAAATCAAACCATGCAGTGCTTGTCTCTGTTGAACCTTGGTTTCTGAAACAGTTTTCAAAACCATTAGAAACTGAGCCAGCCAAATTAGTTCTTTCGGTCAAAGGGCCAGTAAAACTTCCCACTCTGATTCCATTAACTTCAAAGTAAACATCATTGTGATCGAAGTTACCTGGGCAGGCGTCGCCATCACGAGCAGTTAAACGTGCATAACCTTCTACAATAGAACCTCCAAAATAATCAGTACAAGAAACCGTTCCACAGTTAAGCGCTTGAGACGGGCCAAGTTGAAATGGATTTCCTTGGAATGCTGTCGGTGTACCTGTGTACTGAAAACCGCGAAATTGAGTAGAAGGATTAACAAATTGATAATAAATATTGCCGTTTGCACCAACAAATACGAACATGGTACCGCCAACAGGAGGATAGGTACTTGGTATTGGCCCATTACCGCCTGGAACAGTTTCAGTAAAAGGCGTGGCTTTTGCTGGTGAAAGCGGCAGTATCAAAAATACTAGAACCAGCAAGCTCATTACTTTAGTTAACTTACTAAAGTCACTTGGCATCCAATTAAGAAACGTATTTAAAAAAGAAGATACATTAACCATGTATTTTTTAAGATTCATTTTACTGACCTGTTATTTTTATTATCTGTCGTATTCTCTACGACTTAATAAGTTCTATTTTTTATTTTTTAGCTAAACTTAAGAAATTTAGGTGATCTTTCATTGCAAGATATAATACGAATACCTACAAAAACCCTTTCATATTATCTTACGATATTAAAGTACTACGCCTGAATTACAGATGAACACTTAAAGAAAAAATAGTTTTTATGTAAAATAAATATTTTTTAACAATAAATAGATGATTTATTGTTTATTTATCAATAGTTTATTGTTTTTATAGTTACACATAAATTTTCATTAAATATCTTTATATTTGTGGAAAATTTCTCTTATTAAATAGACTTTTAAAAACAATGAACCTTATTTGCTTAAGCTACTACTAACGTCTCTTTTTTCATTAATATTAAAATTTTTAATGAAATATCCATGAATTTAGATCAGAATAAATAACTAAAAGACACCCCCCTACTTTTGGGCATTTTTAAATACTGAATTAGTTTTAAGAATATTCTGGCTCAATTTTTATGACTTGGGTTTAAAACATAGGTTTAATTAGATTGAATTGGCAACCCAATACCACCCCACAAACTCTTCAAAAACGTTCTGAAATGTTGTGCAAGATTCGAACTTTTTTTGAAAAAAAGAAAATTCTAGAAGTTGAAACACCTGCATTATCACAAAGCGCTAACTCTGATCCTTACATCGAATCCTTTAATATAGATTTACAACGATATTTACACACCTCTCCAGAGTATCCTATGAAACGTTTGCTTGCGGCTGGCAGTGGAGATATATACCAAATTTGTAAGGTTTGGCGCTCTGGCGAATGGGGCAGTAAACACAATCCTGAATTTTCATTGTTGGAATATTACCGTGTTGGTTTTGGCTATCGACAATTAATGCATGAGGTGAATGAATTACTGCTTTGTGTAATCACTCATTTAAACAAAAAATCAAAATTTGTATCTTATAAAGAGTTGTTTCTTGAAAAATTCTCAATAAATCCCCATATCTCTTGTAAAGAAGATTTGCTAAAACACGTTGCGCTTGAAATTCCCAGTTTAAATACTGACAACCTTGATCAACAGGCATTATTAGATGCATTGCTTACTCATTGTATCGAAGCTGAGTTTGATCACAGTTGTTTGACGTTTGTTTTTGACTATCCTGCTTCTCAATCTGCTTTATCTCAATTGAGAGACGAAAAAGATTACCAAGTAGCCGAGCGTTTCGAAGTTTACGTTGGTGATTTAGAGCTGGGGAATGGATACCATGAAGAAGTTGATGCTAGTCGCAATAGAACTATTTTAGAAACTGACAATATCGCTCGAGTCCAGATGGATTTAAAAGAAATGCCAGTTGATAATTTATTTCTGGATGCTTGCGAATCCGGAATTCCACCTTGCGCAGGCATCGCGATTGGATTAGATAGAGTTTTAATGGCTATTACAGGCGAAAAATCCATACAGAAAGTTATTAACTTTCCATGGGATAAGGCATAATACAACGCGAATATTTAGTAGCTGGTTGATAGATTTATCAGCACTTGAACAATAATTATGGAGAGTACTATGGATTTTTTCATTTCAAACGCAATGGCAGCTGATGCCCCACCAGCAGGTGGAGGTTTTCAGTTAATCTTAATGGTCACTATTTTCTTTGCCATCATGTATTTCATGATCATACGTCCGCAAGCAAAGAAAGGTAAAGAACATGCTGCGCTGCTTGATTCGCTAAGCAAAGGTGACGAGGTAGTCACCAGTGCTGGGATCATCGGAAAAATTACAAAAATCGGGGATAATTACGTTGAAATAAAAACATCAGCTAATTCAAGCCTTACTTTTCAACTACAAGCCATTGTTGCGGTCTTGCCAAAAGGTACAGTTAAAAACGCTTAAGTTATTAAGCAACAATGAACTAAAAACAAAGCTTTGCTGTCATTTAATAGCAAAGCAAGAATATCAATAGCATTAATAAATCGAGTTAAATAAGAATGAACCGCTATCCTCTGTGGAAATATATTTTAATCATTATAGTTATGCTTGCAGGATTTATTTTTGCATTACCTAACTTATACCCATCGCAGCCTGCTGTGCAGGTTTCGGCCAGCTCAACCGACTTCCCGTTGAATGAGTACACGCTCAATCAAATAAAGGAAAGCTTGACCAAAAAAGGGTTGAAAGCTGTCGAGACAGAATCTGTTCTTAATAATAAAGTGCTCATTCGTTTTGACTCACCAGACACACAATTAGCTGCCAATGAAGCGATTAAAGAAACCTTGGGTAAAGAGTACAGTACCGCTTTAAATTTAGCCCCGGCTACTCCTTCTTGGTTACGCAGTTTAAACCCAATGAACCTTGGTTTAGATTTACGCGGTGGTGTACATTTCTTAATGGAAGTGGACATGAAGTCCGCTTTGGATAAAGCCCTAACCAGAACCAGTGAAGAATTTAGAACCTACTTACGCGGTGAAAAAATTAAATACCTTGGTGTAAAACGCGCTGGCGATAGTCTATTAATTCAATTTAAATCTACTGCTTTGAGGGATGGTGCACGCGCCAAACTAAAACGTGAGTATCGAAATCAACTCGATTTTATAGATTTTGAAACCGACAAAGGCGCAGCTTTAAAAGCAACTTTAACTCAACTGAATATCGATAATACCAAGCGTTTTGCTTTACAACAAAATATCACCACATTGCGCAAGCGCGTAAATGAACTAGGTGTGGCCGAACCCGTTATTCAACAACAAGGTCTAGAACGAATTGTTGTGCAGTTACCTGGTGTTCAAGACCCTACGGTAGCAAAAGAAATTTTAGGAACCACTGCAACGCTTGAATTTAGATTAGTGGATGAAGGTAATAATCCTTTCACGGCTCAATCAACTGGCAGAATTCCTCCAGGTGACAAACTCTTTTTTGAAAGAAACGGAAGCCCGATACTGCTGAAAAGCCGAGTAATGCTCACTGGTGATTATATTACCGATGCATCTGCAGGTTTTGGTCAAGAAGATCAACGTCCTAATGTCTCGATCGTGCTTGATGGTAAAGGTGGAAAGCTATTTTCAAAAGTGACTGGTGCCAATATCCAGAAACTTATGGCGGTTGTATTTATCGAGCACAAAACCGTAGTAACCAAACAAGAAGATGGTACGTTCAAAAAAGACACTAAAGTTGAACGCGAAGTTATTAACGTCGCCCGCATTCAAGATACTTTAAGTAACCGTTTCCAAATTACTGGTTTAGATTCGCCTCAAGAATCGTCACAACTCGCCTTACTACTGCGCGCCGGCGCATTAGCGGCTCCTGTCTATATTGTTGAAGAACGTACCATTGGCCCAAGCTTAGGTGCTGATAATATTAAAGCAGGCTTTAAGTCAGTGGTTATTGGCTTTATTTTAGTGCTGATTTTCATGGCAATTTACTATAGAGTTTTTGGTCTGGTTGCGAATCTTGCGCTAACCTTAAATCTGATTTTGATTGTAGCGGTTCTGTCGATGCTGCAAGCAACACTAACCTTGCCAGGTATTGCAGGTATCGTTTTAACCGTTGGTATGGCCGTCGATGCTAATGTTTTGATATATGAACGAATAAAAGAAGAATTACGCAATGGCCTAACGCCTCAAGCCGCAATAGAGTCGGGATATGCAAAAGCATTCTCAACTATAGCCGATGCTAATATCACGACGTTAATCGCAGCTATCGTATTATTTGGTATGGGTACAGGCCCTATCAAAGGATTTGCCATTACACTGGCTATCGGAATTGTCTCATCTATGTTCACCGCTATCATGGGCACACGTGCGGTGATCAATCTTATTTACGGCGGCCAAAAACGCCTGAAGAAACTGCATATCTAGGAATATAAACATGAATACTAAAAAAATGATTAATTTCACAGGCATGCGTAAACCAGCAATGGTCTTATCTGGCTTGCTGATGATTGCTTCAATTGTTTCGCTGTTTGTTAATGGTTTGAATTTAGGTGTCGATTTCACGGGTGGAACAGTTATTGAGATTGGTTATGACAAGCCTGCTGATGTTGACAAGATTCGTAATATTTTGACAGAAGCCAAATATGACGCTGCAGCGCAGCACTTTGGCACCGCTAAGGACGTATTGATACGCATAGCACCACAAGATGGCGTTGATAAATCTAAGATTGGCGATGAAGTATTTGCCTTGCTAAAGCAAACTAACCCTGAAATCGATTTACGTCGTGTTGAATTTGTTGGCCCACAAATCGGTGATGAATTACGCGATGATGGTGGTACCGCAATGCTATTAGCACTGGCAGGTATATTGATATACGTCACACTACGATTTGAATTTAGATTTTCAGTCGGAGCAATAATCGCATTGGTACACGATGTATTAATCACCGTGGGTATTTTCTCGATAACCAGAATTGAGTTTGATTTGACAATATTGGCCGCGATTCTCGCCATAATCGGTTATTCCCTCAATGACACCATTGTTGTATTCGACCGAGTTCGAGAAAACTATTTGAAATTGCGTAAAGCGACATCTGAGGAATCGGTAAATACTTCAATAAATCAAACATTAGCTCGTACTATCGTGACATCATTAACAACCTTATTAGTGTTAATTGCGTTATTTTATTTTGGTGGAGAAATCATTCACGGCTTTGCCTTAGCTATGATTATTGGCGTGATTATCGGTACCTACTCATCAATTTATGTTGCCAGTAGTTCTTTGTTATTTATGGGTGTCACACGTGAAGCGCTATTACCGCCAGAGAAAGAAGGCGAAGACCAAGAAGAGATTGTTGATACTTACAGCTAACCAATCTCAATAAAACATACTCCAAGCCCAATGATTCATTGGGCTTTTTTGTGCTCTGAATGAGATAAAAAAGACACCCCCCTACTTTTAAATGATATTGATACGACTAACGCCTTCCCTACGGGTAAGCAATAAACAACATTTGCTTTTGTCTCGCTATAGCTCGGCTCGTTTTTGTTTTCTAGAAACGTAAATATACCGGAGCCTTGGCCAGACTAAAGCTTTAGCTGACCCGAAGGGTGAGGCGCAGCCGAATAATTTATGCAAAGCTCAGCAGTTTTGCTAGAAATAATACTCTTTTTTCATCCAATCTTCTAAATCAGCCTCACCCAGTATCTGCATATAAAACAGTAACAAACGATAAGCAGGACGAGCTAATGCAATATCTGGAATAGAATGATATTCAGAATAAACACTGTTAAAAATATCGAACTGATGCTTAGATAAAATATATTCTAATATGGTGAAATCTAATTCACGAGGTGCATAAACAAATGCATCGAGATCAACAAAACCACTGATCTCATTATCTTTTTGTAAAAACTGATCCCAGCGTAAATCTGGTATTAAAGGCACAAACTCTGAAGAGTTAATAGCATCACAAGCATCTAAAGCCTGTTTTAAATACATGTCAGATTGTAAAAAGACACCCCCCCACTTTTTGCTACTTCTTTCTAAGGTTATTTTCAAACATCGCGACCAGTCCTTCGCTTTAAATTGAGGCTTTTGCAGACGACCCCATTGCTGGCAAGTTTTGGCATGTAGCTGCGCTAAATGTAGGGCCAACTGATGAATCATTTGATCATTTATATTCGACCCACACGCTTCGCCTTCAAGCTCAGTAGTTAAGACATAAGAAAAATCATTATTTACCTCAGCTCTTAACAGACTCGGTATTTTAATACCGAAAGTTTGTCCAATAAAATCATAGGTGTCTGAAAAATAAGCTATTTCAGCTTTTAAATCATAATCAAAAAGATCATGCATGATTTGCCAAAACGGTGATCGTGTATTGCTACACATTTTTAGAATGTAGTTAAGGTCAGACTTATTCGGGTTTTGTAAACGCCATAATCGATGAGTACTGTCGCTGAAAGCTTGAGGAATTTCCTCGATACTTTCATGTACTGGCAAGTCATCAAGCAAATTTTTCGGCAGAGTATTCTTCATTAAAAGGTAAAATATAAGCGTAAAATTACCGCGAAGTATAATGTACTTTGTGCTACAAAGCCGTTCTGCTATATAATGCTCCGCTAATTATTGGAAATGCAAACCATGTTTTACGCAGAATCATTCGATGTCATTATTATTGGTGGAGGCCATGCGGGTACAGAGGCTGCTCTCGCGCCTGCGCGCATGGGCTTAAAAACCTTATTGCTTACACATAATATCGAAACCATTGGACAAATGAGTTGTAACCCAGCCATTGGTGGTATTGGTAAAGGGCATATCGTCAAAGAGATTGATGCGCTAGGTGGCGCAATGGCTCACGCTGCCGATAAAGGCGG
>CALJIH010000068.1 GCA_937974135.1 uncultured Cocleimonas sp.
TCACTCGCGCAGAAATTAGAACAACAACAAACGGAAGACTTATCCTCAGATACAAGTGCTGAAACGAATACTAATCAGGAATTAAATCCTGATAGTGATTCTATTGGTGACACTGAATCCCCAAGTGAAGATTACCTTGATGTCGTGAATCAAGCAGCAGCAAGTGTCGAAGGTGATCAGAATATTCCAGAAACTCAAGCTGCTAATTGGGATTCATCATGGAATACGGCTGATACAGATGTTGATGAAAACCTAGAGGCTACGACTGCGATTTCACTTCCCAAAGAACCGCGTGGTCCAAGCATTGCCGATAAGATTGGCAATGCTGTTAAAGGCTATTTCACTGGCGGTAATATGTTTGTACGCATCGGCATTATTATCCTATTCTTTGGTGTTTCTTTTTTACTCAAATACGTTTCAGACCGAGGTTTCTTCCCAATCGAATATCGATTAATTGGCGTTGTCATTGGTGCAATGTGTTTACTCGGTTTGGGTTGGCGTTTACGTCATAAAAATGAAACCTATGCTTTGTTATTGCAAGGGGCAGGTATCGGTGTTTTATATCTCGATATTTTTGCCGCATATAATTTATATCAATTGATTCCACCTATCGCAGCATTCGTATTGTTGTTTGTAGTGAGTATGTTCAGTGCCGCATTAGCAGTATTGCAAGATTCTAAATCACTTGCGGTATTAGGTTTTAGTGGTGGTTTCCTCGCACCTATTTTAGCTTCAAGCGGCTCTGATAATCACGTTGGTTTATTCAGTTACTACGCTGTGTTGAATGTAGCGATTGTTGTAATCGCTTGGTTTAAAGCATGGCGAGAGCTCAATCTATTAGGTTTCGCATTTACCTTTATTATTGGCACGATTTGGGGAGTTTTACGCTACAACAGCGACAAATTCTCAACCACTGAGCCTTTCTTAATTATTTTCTTTTTATTCTATGTGTTGATTGCCGTGCTCTATGCCTTACGCCAACCGCTTAAGCTAAGAGGTTACGTCGATGGAACATTATTATTTGGCGTGCCTTTGGCAGCATCAGGATTACAATATTATTTAGTAAAAGATTATGAATACGGCGTATCGATTTCATCCTTTGTGATGGGTGCTTTTTATATGGTGCTAGCGTGGTTTATTTGGCAGCGTAAAGGCCATGGTTTAAAACTGTTATCGGAAGCATTTTTGGCCTTGGGTGTTATTTTTGCTTCCATGGCGATTCCATTTGCTTTAGCACCTACCCAAACAGCCGCAGCTTGGGCGTTGGAAGGTGCTGGCTTCATTTGGTTAGGTTCGCGTCAGAACCGATTATCAGTACGATCATTTGGGGTGTTATTACAATTAGCGGCAGGTGCAATTTTTCTCTCTCGATACGAATTTATCAAAGAACCCCAAGCATTTATTAACGGCGAATTTATTAGTTCGGTGATGTTGGCGGTCGCAGGTATTTTCTCAGCACGATTATTAATCAAATCATTCGATGGTAAAAAACATTGGGAAAACTATCTGAGTCCGGTACTACTTGTTTGGGGGCTTACATGGTTGATTGGTGATTTTATACTGCAACTAGTGGAGCACTTCCCCGAGCGATTACTCGTCAGTAGCATGCTGATATTTATTGCTGGATTAAGCTTGCTATTAGCTATTTTGGCAATTCGAACCAAACCATTATGGAAGCATGCGTTTATAGCTGCATTTACTCTATTCATCTTGGTTTTATTTGTAGGATTTGTCCAAGCGCTCATCGCAGCATTCTCAAGCACGCTCGCTTATCATCCATCCATGTCATATGGTTGGTTCGCTTGGCCTTTCGTGTTTGGTGTTTACTATTATTTATTACATTTACTGCACAAAAACGAGTTATTCCCAAGGTTCCAAACATTCTTTCATACGGTGTTGTTACTTTTTGCCGTTCTATTGCTCACAATCGAAGGCGAACACTGGTTATCAAATACGTTTAAACTGCAATCGGCTTGGATAGGTATTTGGTTAGCAGTGCCAGCAACCATCACCCTGTGGAAAATCATTAAAGCAAAGTTCTGGCCATTTAGTCGTTTTCAAAAGAGTCTGACAAAATACTCTGGCTCTATACTTGCACTAGCACTTGGGTTTTGGTCATTTATCGCATTAACCGATAAAGGCACATCCGATCCTTTACCTTGGATACCTTTATTGAATCCCTTAGATGTGATGCTAATGATTGTCTTTATCACATTGTTTAAGTGGTGGCAGAGTTTCGATAGTTTTGGCGTAAAAAACGAAGATCAATCAGAAACAAGTTTGATCGATGGATCACTGTTGAAAAACCGAAAAGTATTTAATAAGCGCTTGTTAGTCATGGGTTTTGTTGCGTTAGCATTCCTCTGGTTAAACTTCACCTTGTTCCGTATTGCGCATCATTGGTTTGGTGTATCTTGGGATGAGGGCGCAATGTATGGCTCTAATTTAGTACAAACAGCGGTTTCAATCTTATGGGCCCTATCAGGTGTAATTCTGACTTTATACGCTAGCCACAAAAACAAACGGTTACTATGGATGATTGGCGCGGTGTTGCTAGGCTTAGTGGTGTTGAAACTGTTTGTGATAGATTTATCCGCATTAGGCAGTTTGGGTAGAATTGTTTCATTCCTAGTGGTTGGTGCATTATTCATGAGTATCGGCTATTTTGCGCCGCTTCCTGATAAGAGCGAAGATATTGAAGACGATGAAGTTACTGTTGCTGATGATGACGATAAATCGATTGATGAAAATCACTTAGAATCAGAAAGTGATAGTGAAGATTTGAACAAAGAAGATGCAGCAGAAGAGAATGGAGATAATAAAAATGCGTAATTTTTTGGAAAAATGTGTTCTTTATATTGCTTTCATCTTTGGCCTAAGTATCTTTAGTTTAGTAAATGCAGCGCCACCAGAGCTAGATGATTTTGGCTATACCGCAAAACTTTCCAAAGCGAAAACATCACTACGCCAAATCAACCTGCCTATTGATGTTTATTCTAAAATGTATCGCAATGATTTGGGTGATTTGAGAATATTTAGCGGCGAAGGGCAGTTGGTACCGCATCAAATCAGTCGTGCTGAAAACCTGATATCAACGCAAATACAAAATCTAACGTTTTACCCTTTTAATAAAGAACAAGCCAGTGCTAAAGGCAATATCAATATCGAAATCAATCAAAGCACAGGCAAAAGACAACTAAAGATCAATCAATCGTTAGACTTTATGAAGGATAAAAACTCGATCGAATATCAATATATTATCGAGAACGCACAATTTAATTTTGGACAATCGCAACAGCAGAATCAGAATAATTATCCTTCATTATGCAAGATGAAATTGTATTGGAAGCAGAGTATTCCAAGTTTAATTTTAGGTTTAAAACTCGAAGCTAGTAGTGATTTACAACGTTGGAATAGTCTCAGTAGTATTCTGAATATCTCTCGATTAAATTATGCAGATTCGCAATTAGTGCGTGATGAAATTGAGTTTCGTTGTACCTCAGAACCCTATTTGCGTTTAACTTGGGTAAAGCAAGAAGATGAACTAGATAATAAGATTACCCTAACCAGTATCCAAGGTTTTTATACCCAGAGCGATGCGAATCAAATTCAATGGAAGCAATTTTCAGAACCCAAATATAACGATGATGGACATTGGTTATTCGAAAGCGACGTCGTATCACCGATTGTAAAAATGGAGTTCAAAGCACCACAAACAGGTTTGTTTTATAAAGGTGTTTTATTTTCTCGTGATAATAAGCAACAGAAATGGCGTTACCGTCAACAGATTACTCAATACAGTTTGAATCTGGGTGATAGCGAATTACAAAGTAACCCATTTGTATTAAGTGGCGTTAATGATCGATACTGGAAATTTGAACCTTCCATCGAAACTAAATTTACGGCTAATCAATTACCAGAAATAAACGCGGCCTGGCTAACCAATAAAGTACTCTTCATTGCGCAAGGTAATGAACCCTTTCAACTAGCTTTTGGTAACCCGAATATTGCGCCTGCTAAAAGTAATAACTTGAATAATCTGATTCAAAGCCTGCAACAATCAAGTTCGACTATCGATACAGTAACTTTGGATACAATCGTTGATGGAGAAAAATCATTTTCAAGAGATGGACAAACCAATTGGAAAAAAATTGCACTGTGGTTTGTGTTATTGCTCGGTACGGCCATGATGGCGTTAATGGCTTTTCGATTGTTTAGGCAAATGGGAAATTCTGATACAGAAACAAACAAGAAAGAGCTTTAAACCTGATAAAAGTAGGGGGGTGTCTTTTTAAAATGTATCAATAGTATCTATTTATAATACTTGTCGTGTTAAAAATTCGAACTTCACCATAAATGGTAGTAAATTTATACAATTCACATATCTTTCTATTGTCTTTGCAATATTTGCAAAAGATTCAATCAGACATTAGGAGATATAAAATGAAACCAGATACTCATCAACAACAGAAACCGACCACACATAAAATAGTTAATATCTTTGTGAATACTGTTGTGGGAATAAGTGTTTTAATTTTTGTTTGTTTTAAAGCTTTCCAGCAATTGTTAGGCCTCTAAAAGTAGGGGGGTGTCTTTTTTATCTGTTCACCAGTATTTCAAAGCATCTTTATAGATATTCTCGATATCAACAAGATTCGTTTCGCGAGGTGAATTTCCAATTGCCCGTGCCTGACGAATCGATGAATGAGACAAATTCAAAATATCATCTTCACCGAAGCCCACGCCTGATAAGCCATTGGGTATTTTTGTTTGGCGCATTAATTCGATGAGTCTATTCGCGACGAGTTCACCAGATTCATTTACTCCAGCACCTTTGCAATCTGCATTTAAATATTTCGCTGCTTCAAAATGACGTTCAGGCGTAGCTGCCGCCGTATACCTAAACGTTGCAGGTGCCGTAACAATGACACTAATGCCGTGGGGTACAAAAGGCGATTCAATTGTATAGCCATCGGTAGTGATGTCATTCATCAAATGAGTAACGCCATAGGACAAGGCATGCGGCAAATGTGTACCCGAATTACCAAACGCCATACCTGCAAGACTCGCACCCCACATCAGTTGATCTCTTGCTTCTTGGTCACTCGCGTCGTTTACACCTCGAACTAAGTATTCGCCTGCGATTTCTAAGGCTTTGGCGGCGGCTAAATCACTCCAAGGGTTAGCTCCTTGGGTTAAAGGACGCGCATTTGGATTTTTAACTTCAGCCCATTGTGTATAGGCTTTTGCGGTATAGCATTCCAAAGCGTGGCTGAGTAGATCAAACCCTGTTGAAGCGACAACGTTAGAAGTTAAACTGTCACAACATGTTGGATCAATTAAAGCCACATCAGGCAGCATATGCTGACTAGCAAATACAAATTTGGTGTTTAATTCTTTGATTCTTATAACGGAGATGGATGTGCATTCTGAACCAGTGCCAGCAGTTGTAGGGCAGGCTATATGTGGGTATAAAGGTCCTGAAATAGGGCGACCTTCACCAACCGGTGGCGCGAAAAAATCACGAACTGGATGAGGATTTTTAGAACAAGCCATGGCAGCTTTCGCAACATCAATGACTGAGCCACCGCCAACAGATATCACACCATCAAAGTCAGAACTGTTTAAAAAACGTGTTGCATCATCGACGCAAACATCATCAGGTTCTACTCTTATATCAGAAAAAATCGCATAGGGAATATTTGCATCTTCAAGTGACTTTTTAACAGTCGCAACATATGCGCCATCTTTTAAATAGCCATCTGTAAATAGCGCTATATGTGTCATCGATAGCGCTTGTGCTCGCTCTCCAACTTCTTTTAAAACACCACGCCCAAACGTGACTTTTGGTATATCGATGGTGAAACTTTCTGCGCCGTGTTCGCAAGGTGCGAAGTACTGACATGCCATTGATTTGCTCCTTCTCTAATGCATAAGTATAGAGTGTGAAATGAGACTATTAAATATTTTAGATTAACCTAAATGAAAAGGACGCAAAAGGTGGGGGGTGTCTTTTTTATATATTCAAAGGTCAATCATTCATCTGTTTTCAAGGATAACCACGCATGAATAATTAAGGTCGCGATAACCACTATTCCACCGACTATGGTTAGTCGGCTTGGTTCTTCTTGTAGAAATATCCAGCCTAAATAACTGCCCAATACAGTTTCAAGTGGCATGATCAAACCGACTTCAGGCGCAGGCATATAACGAGGTCCAAGCGTAATCAATGCAAAAGCAACCGATGTGAAGATTCCTGCAGCAATTAAATACGGAACAGCGCTAGAAGCAATGAGAAAAGTGGTTCCTGTTCCAATGAGTAATGGTGTTGATATCAACATAACAGCAACACCACTCATTGCCATGGCAGGTACCATATTAATGTTTTTTTGACGGCGCATAATGGTAAAACTAATCGCCATAAAAATTGATGAAGCTAAGGCACTAAGGTCACCAAACAAATTACCCTCAGATGCACTGTCAGACATAATTGCTGCGATTGAGGCAAGAATAATGATCATCGCAATCCAAGTAATTAATTTCACTTTTTCTTTAAGAAAAATCCAACTGAGTAAGGCCGCAAACATCGGCGAAGTACTTATGATGACTAAGGTATTGGATATGCTGGTATTTAAAATGGCTGTGGTAAAGCAAAAGGTGCTAAAGGCAAACACGAAGGCGATTAATATTCCTGGCTTACCAATTTTAATAAACTGTTTTAGAGTATCTTGGCGGTACATGATCAGCATTAAAATGCTGATACCAACAAACAAAGTAAGGCCACGCCAAAATAACACTGTGAGTGTTTCAGCATTTAATAAACGCATCAAAGTCGCATCTGGGCTAAGGATGATAACGCCCAATGTAGTGATTAGAATGCCTTTGAGATGATCAGAGATTTGCAAAATAGAAATTCAACTAATTTATGATTCTATAAAGTTGGATTCTCTCTTATATTCTTGTAAAAAGCTAAATGTCATTTATATATATCTATATTTTGAAGCTTGTCTAAGCTTGCAAAAATTATTCGACTTCGTCTCTGCCTTTAAAGTTTTGTTAAAACCGTCAGTCGAATGCTATCAAAACAATGAAGGAACGCGTTGACGCCGATCCAAAGACTGAGCAAAACGATTCAGTCGAAGCTTAGCCGAGACAATATTGAAGCATAGCGACAAATACCCGGAAGGTGAGGTTATTTATTTATAAAAACATAAACATCATAAAAGTGGGGGGTGTTTTGTTACTTATTTATGTTAATAACGGTATTTAGTTTTTCACTAATGATTTTAGCTACAAGCTCAGAACCCTGATTGTTAAAGTGTACCGAATCAATAATAAATTCGTTACTTTGAGGTATGCTTTTAGCAAGATCAATTAGTGTAATGTTATGTGTAGTTGCTACTTTACGAATACGATCATTCATACCATCGTACAAAGTTTTATATTGCGAATAATTGATACCAAGACTTTCTAATACCTTGACACTATCGGCTATAATTTGATCAGGTTTTTCGGTAAATCGACTCGCTTGTGTCATAAGCACGGGTTGGATACCTTTAGCTTTAGAAATGGAGATAAAGATATTTAGATTTTCTTCAAATAGAGTATAAAACTTATCTTGATCGATCTCTTTTTTGTTTTTGCGATTGTGTGAAAACTCATCCACAGGGCCATTTATGGCTGTTTTTAAACGGTGTAATACTTCAAAAGTATTTGGCATAGTTGCCTTGATAAAACTTTTTAGTGATCTATCTTCATAAATGATTGGTGAGCGATAATCATTGTTATTCCAATAACTTCCTTCGTGTAGAAGTGTCGATAAGTCATTGACATTATGCATTAAAATAGCAATATCAGGTTTTCTAGGTACTATTTTATTGAGATATGCATTAATGGAGTTGAGGCTATCGTTGCCGCTAACACCTGCATTGATGGTATTCACTTTAAATGAATCTTTGCTAAGCAGTTTTCCTGTTAAGTATGGAAAACGTTTATCGGTATCAACCAGCATACACTCGGTTGTTGAACCACCAATGAAAGCTAGCGTCACATCTGCTTGTTTGTGGTTGAGTGAAGGCAGAATAAAGCCATTTTCATCGGTTGCAAATGGAAATTCTTTGTTTTCAAGGTTCTCGCTACGACTTAATTCAATTGCACTTGGCTTAATTTTTAAATTCAAATGAGGCGCATTTTCACGCAAGCGGATATGGCGAGTCTCAGATGTGTGAGTGCCAAGGGTATAACCAACAAGAATTTCAAATGCAATCATTAATAGAAAAAGACTGATTGCCAATACGATAAATAAGGTAAGTTTTGATTTGTTTTCGAAGCGATTTGCCACTGTAAGTCCCGTTATTTTTTTATGCGCTGAGTATAAACCGACACGCTTAGGTTTCGATAAAAATAAGTCAAACGGCTTAATATCACCGTTATTAGACACTTTTTTATAAAAATAATGATAAATAATGGCAAAAGCACATTAGATCGCTTGACCTGCACACCAACCCGAAGCCCATGCCCATTGAAAATTAAATCCACCTAAATGACCTGTTACATCGATCGCTTCACCAACAAAATACAACCCTTTTTGCTTTTTCACCTCAAAGGTTTTAGATGAGAGTTCATTGGTATCGATGCCACCCAGCGCAACCTCGGCGGTACGCATGCCTTCAGTGCCAGAGGGTGTGATTTGCCAGTTTTCTAATTGCGAAATTAGTGCTTTAAACTCCTCGTCTTTGAATCGCGAAAGGACTTTTCGCTCAAATGATTTGTTGATTACTTGCTCGCATATTTTAGCCACTAATCGTTTCGGGTGTTTGTAAGCCAATACAGTTTTCAGTTCGGCTTGTGGGTGTTCCTTTTGTTGTTCTTTGAACCAATGGAATAAATCAAAATCAGGAAAGAGATTAATATTGATATTGTCACCCAACTCCCAATAAGATGAAATTTGCAATGCTGCTGGACCACTTATTCCACGATGAGTGAATAGTATATTCTCTTTAAAAGCGATGTCCTGAGCACTCGTGCTGAGCTTAGTCGAAGTATGCGGAAAAGACACCCCCCCACTTTTAGAGGTTTCCTTTTCCTGTTTGATCACGCTTATCTCAACAAAAGTAGAAATACCAGAAAGTTCTTTTATATATTCTTCAAGAATATCTACAGTAAATATAAAAGGAACTAGGGCAGCGGTAAAAGGCACAGAATTAATTCCAAATTGCTGTGCAACATTTAAGGCGTAATCTGTTGCGCCCATTTTAGGGATCGAGGGCCCACCAGTGGCTATGACTAAGGATTTACACTGATAATCAACGTGTGGTGTGCCTATTGAATACTGCTCAGATTCCTTGTCGTATTCGATTCCAATAATTTCTTCATTGAGTTCTATATCTACGCCAACTTGATTACATTCATCGACAAGCATTTGCACAATTGCTTTAGATTTTTGATCACAAAATAATTGCCCTAAGGTTTTTTCTGTCCATGTTAGACCATGACTTTCGACTAAAGCGATAAAATCCCACTGGGTATATCGTGATAAAGCTGATTTACAAAAATGTTCGTTATTGGATAAAAAGTTATCAGGTTCAGTAAACATATTGGTGAAATTACAACGACCACCACCAGAAATTAGAATTTTTTTACCTACTTTATCGGCTTTTTCAATGATTAAAACACTGCGCTCACGTTTGCCCGCTTCAATCGCACACATCATGCCCGCTGCACCAGCGCCAATTACAATAACGTCATAGATTTTCATGTCAGTATAGAAAATGTCCGATACATATTAGAAAAAGTGAATAGACCATTGTATCGAAAGTATTATAAAGTCTCATCTATATAAGCGTATTTAAACGTATGCTGAAAATAAAAATTTAGGAATAACAATGTTTAGTAGAATAAAAGAAGATGTCTCTTGTGTGTTTGATCGCGATCCTGCGGCTAGACATACTTTCGAGATACTCACCACTTATCCTGGGGTGCACGCGATTATTTTTCATCGCTTTAGTCATGCGATCTCAAACAAAGGTTTTAAATGGCTTGCGCGTATTTTATCCAATATCGGTCGTTTTCTTACCGGTATCGAGATACATCCAGGTGCCAAAATAGGACGACGCTTTTTCATCGATCACGGTATGGGAATTGTAATCGGGGAAACCGCTGAGATTGGAGACGATTGTTCACTGTATCATGGTGTAACTTTAGGTGGCACCAGTTGGAATAAGGGAAAGCGTCATCCGACTTTAGGCAATAACGTAGTCGTTGGTGCAGGGGCAAAAATACTTGGCCCGATAATGGTGAATGACGGTGCACGAATCGGTTCGAATGCTGTTGTTGTGAAAGAAGTACCATCCGGGGCAACTATCATAGGAGTTCCAGGTAGACAAATAGTCAGACGCGAAACTGACTCAGGTAAAAAAGCCGAGCAACGCGAAGAAGTGGCAGAAATGATGGGTTTTGATGCTTATGGTGCAACGCAAGATATGCCCGATCCTGTTGCTGATACAGTTAATCGAATGCTTGATCATATCCACGCAATGGATGATCGTATGGATAAAATGTGCACGCAATTGCACCACCTTGGTAGTGATGTAGATTTTGGTCCCGCACCCTCGTTAAAAGACCTTGAAATGATCGATTGTGGTAAGAAGAAAAAAGCTTAAAAGCTCGATTATTGACTATCAAATAGTGATCATTCAAAAATCAAAAAAATAGATAACTAATTGATAAATATAAAAAATAACATTTTTCAATGATGCTCACTAATAACCTAGTATTTTTCTAGGTTATTATTCTTGACTATTTTAATGGGTTATTCTAACATTTCACTCATTATCGGTATTGAAAAAAGTACTCTTACCCCCATTTATACACCGTAAATATAAGAGACTTTTGAAATATAAATTTCTTCAAGAGACAAACATGAAACTCACAACCAAAGGCCGCTACGCGGTGACTGCAATGATTGATCTATCGCTAAACGATAGAGAAGGTCCTGTATCGTTACTGGAGATATCGGAACGTCAAAATATCTCGCTTTCTTACTTGGAGCAGTTATTTTCTAAACTTCGTAAAGAAGGATTGGTTGATAGTATGCGAGGACCAGGTGGTGGTTATAGCCTTAGTCGTCAGCCTAAAGAAATTGCTATATCGAGCATTATTTTAGCGGTTGATGAAAATTTAGATGCAACAAGCTGTGGAAATTCTGCTGCTGGTTGTCATGAAGATAATAAACGTTGTCTTACGCATAATTTATGGATGGATTTGAGTAATAGAATTCAATCGTTTTTAGAGGGTATTTCACTGCAAGACATGATGGACAAAAGTGATGTGTTAGAAGTAGCAAGCCGTCAAAAAGCCAAATTAAAAGAAACACCAATTAATTTACCAGATGCAGTTTAATCATTTGATTATTTGCAGCAACAGTTAAACAGGACAAATAATGAGTAACGTTAAAACCCCAATTTACATGGACTATTCATCTACTACGCCAACGGATCAACGTGTAGCGGATAAAATGGCAGAATTCTTAACCGTAGATACTGCTTTCGGTAATCCAGCATCGAGTAGTCATGTATTCGGATGGAATGCAGACGTGGCAGTTAAAAATGCCCGCCAGCAAGTTGCTGATTTGATCAATGCAGATCCTCGTGAAATTGTTTGGACGTCGGGCGCAACTGAAGCAAATAACCTAGCGATAAAAGGTGCTGCACATTTCAATACGCGTAAAGGCAAGCATATTGTTACTTCTAAAACTGAACATAAAGCAGTATTAGATACCTGTCGCCAGTTAGAACGTGAAGGTTTTGAAGTGACTTACCTTGATCCTATGGATAATGGCCTGATCGATTTAGAAGTACTAAAAGCTGCGCTACGTGATGACACCACGGTCGTTTCAATTATGCATGTGAATAACGAAATTGGCGTAATTCAAGATATTGCAGCTATCGGTGAAATCTGTCGTGAAAGAAAAATTGTGTTCCATGTCGATGCGGCTCAAAGTACTGGCAAATGCCCGATTGATTTGGAAGAACTTAAAGTAGATTTGATGAGTATGTGTGCACATAAAACATACGGTCCAAAAGGAATCGGTGCACTGTTCGTGCGTCGTAAGCCACGTGTTCGTATCGAAGCGCAAATCCACGGTGGTGGACATGAACGTGGTATGCGTTCGGGTACTTTAGCGACGCATCAAATTGTAGGTATGGGTGAATGTTTCCGTATTGCTAAAGAAGAAATGGCAACCGAAAATGATCGTTTGCTGATGCTTCGTAATCGTCTCTACGATGGTTTTAAAGACATGGAAGAAGTCTATGTAAATGGTGATCTCGAACAGCGTGTTGCAGGCAACTTGAACATTAGTTTTAACTTTGTTGAAGGCGAAAGCTTAATGATGTCACTCAAAGATATCGCGGTATCCTCAGGTTCAGCATGTACCAGTGCATCATTAGAGCCAAGTTATGTACTTCGAGCACTTGGCCGTAATGACGAGCTAGCTCACAGTTCATTACGCTTTACGCTAGGTCGTTTTACAACCGTAGAAGACGTGGATTATGCGATTAAGCAAACACGAGCAGCGGTTGAAAAGCTACGTGACCTATCACCGCTTTGGGATATGTATAACGATGGGATTGACTTAGATACAGTAGAGTGGACTGCCCATTAAATAATGCGCTTTTGCTCCTCAGCGTTGTTGCTAAGTTTATAAAAAGATTGATGACATACTAGTGTATGCTCACAATTTTTTACAAAATTGCGCCTAGCTGAGAAACAAAATCACATCATTTAACGATTCGACAAACAAGAATTTTAATTTTTAAGCGTTTATTTAAAACGCACACAGAGGTATAAGAAACATGGCATATAGTGAAAAAGTAATCGACCATTACGAAAATCCGCGTAACGTGGGTGCAATGGATAAAGATGCTCAGGAAGTTGGTACTGGAATGGTAGGTGCGCCAGCATGTGGCGACGTTATGAAGCTTCAAATTAAAGTTGGAGATGATGGCATCATTGAAGACGCGAAGTTCAAAACTTACGGTTGTGGTTCTGCAATTGCATCATCAAGTCTGTTGACCGAGTGGGTGAAAGGTAAATCTTTAGATGAAGTTCAGGAAATCAAAAATACTGACATCGCAGAAGAGTTAGAGCTTCCTCCTGTTAAAGTGCATTGTTCAGTACTTGCAGAAGATGCAATCAAAGCAGCGATAGCAGACTACCAGTCCAAGCAATAATTTGATTAATGCACTTTTGCTCTTCAGCGTTGTTGCTAAGAACCTAAAAAACTGGTCACACACTTGTTGTATGCTCCCAGTTTTTTAGAATCTTTCAGCCTAGCTGAGAAACAAAATTACATCATTCAGGCGAAGTAGTTAAGAAGAGAAAATCATGGCAATTACATTGACAGAAGTCGCCGCAGATCGCGTGCGTACATTTTTAGAGAATCGTGGCAAAGGTGTCGGCTTGCGCTTGGGCATAAAAACGCATGGTTGTTCTGGAATGGCTTATGTAATGGAGTTTGCTGACGAGATAGAAGAAACCGACAATGTGTTTGAAACACAAGGTTTAAAGATTATCGTCGATCCTAAGAGCTTGGTATACCTTGATGGAACTGAGATGGATTTCGCTAAAGAAGGCTTGAACGAAGGTTTTAAATTTCAAAACCCCAATGAAAGCGGTGAATGTGGCTGCGGTGAAAGCTTCACGGTTTAGACTTAAGACAAGAAATAAAGCGGTGCATTGAGCTTGTCGAAATGACACCCCCCCACTTTTTGACGATTACCCCTATGCTCGACTTTAATCAAAGCTATTTTAAACTGTTCGGTTTATCCGAACAGTTTGCGTTGGATTCCTCCGCTTTAGCAACTGCATTCCGCGAACTTCAAGCGCAATACCATCCTGATCGATTTGTAAATGCAGATGATAAAGAACGTCGCGTTGCTGTGCAAAGTACTGGTTTTATCAACGAGGCTCATGAAGCATTAAAAGCTCCTCGTTTACGGGCGCGTTACCTGCTTACCTTAAAAGGTATTGAATTTGATGATGAAATAGACACGACCAGTGATGGTATGTTTTTAATGCAACAAATGGAAATGCGCGAAGCGCTAGAAGACGCGCAGAACTCAAGCGAAAATCCAGAAGAAGCCCTAGATGCAGTGGAAAAGGTAGGTAAAGAAGTACGATCATTAAGCCAGAGTTTGCAAAACGATTTTGAAAGACATTATGACGTTGAAGATTTTAATGCGGCGAAAGAAGCCGTTTTAAAAATGAAGTTTTTTGAACGGTTAAGCAATGAAGTTAAAACCCTCACCGAGAAGTTAGAAGACGAAATGTTTTAATCACAGTCAATTTAAACATCTAAAACGAATATAAACCCAAATCAGATAACCTAAATTAGAATATGGCACTTTTACAAATATCAGAACCCGGCATGTCTACTGCCCCACACGAGCATCGTTTGGCAATAGGTATCGACTTGGGTACAACTAATTCATTAGTTGCTAGTGTACAAAGTGGTGTAGCAAAAACTTTGCAAGACCTTGATGGAAATACGCTGCTGCCATCGGTGGTACGTTATCTAGAAAACGGTGATGTAATCGTTGGCCAAGCCGCCCAAGACGGTCAGTTGGATGATATTGAAAATACAATATCTTCGGCTAAGCGATTATTGGGTCGCGGTATTGGAGATATAAAAACCCTAGCGGGAAATCTACCTTACTCATTTGATACATCAGATGAGAGTTCTAAAGTACCTCAAATCAAAACGGTTGCAGGGAATAAAACGGCCATCGAAGTATCGTCTGAGATTCTAAAAAGCTTAAAAGCTCGAGCAGAAGAATCCTTAGGCGGTGAACTCAAAGGTGCAGTTATTACCGTTC
>CALJIH010000069.1 GCA_937974135.1 uncultured Cocleimonas sp.
TAGCAATCATGGAGGCTACTAATGATTGATTATAAATATTTCCAGAGCTTCGTATGCAAATACGATTCTTCCATTTATCATCTGCAAGAGCTTCGTAGGTTGATAATTCCTCTGGCTTTACCTTATCTTTAACATAAAAAATAGGGCGTGCGCGCAGAGACAGACCATACCAAACGCCTTTAGGGTCTCTAAATGAGGCTGGAATCGCTTTTTCAAGTACTTCAGATTCTGTCACTTGTAATACGCCCGCTTCTTTGGCTTTGTGTAAACGCCCCGCATCAGTGGTAATAAATAAATCAGCTGGACTATTAATGCCTTCTGTCTTTAAGCGTTTTAACAATGGACCTGCTTTGGCGGTTACTAGATTAACTTTAATACCAGTTTCTTTGGTGAAAGTATCCAATAGTGGCTTTATCAATTTTTCTTTTCTGGCTGAGTAAAGATTCACTTCCTCTGCCGCATAAGCTGAAATTGGAGCGAGCAGGGTACTCGCCATAATGGCCATTGTAATACTAAGTCTTTTCATCGAGGTTTTATCTCCATAGTGTGTATGAAGAGGATGTTATTGCAAATAAGAATGATTAGCAATAACATTTGCAATAAAAATGAGAATTATTCTTATTTGCATCTTTGATGCTTATTTTTATCACACTTGTTAGTGTTTAATATAAGAAATTATGAGTTTGAATTAGCCCATGATCACTTTTTAAGCGGCTCTGCATAAAGGATAAGAGAGTGATCAATCAATTTATAGCCATATTCATTAGCGATTTCAATCTGCCGCTGTTCGATAATCTCATCGTGAAATTCGATGATTTTTCCACTCTTTAAATCGACAATATGATCATGATGATCGCCACGATCTAATTCAAAAACAGCTTGTCCACCTTCAAAATTATGTCGGATGACCAGTCCTGCTGTTTCAAACTGAGTAAGGACACGATAGATGGTTGCGAGGCCAACTTTAGAATCTTCTTCGCGAAGTAGTTGGAATATTTCTTCCGCACTGAAATGTTTTTGAGAAGATGTTTCAAAAATTTTAAGAATTTGAACGCGTGGTTGAGTAACTTTTAATCCCGCTTCTTTTATATCAATTTCATCCATTGCGCATCATTCCTTTTTCTATTTGAATTAAGATGATACTACATTGTTCGAATGAAAAAACGTCAAAAGTAGGGGGGTGTATTCGACATGCTCAACAGAACTGTCTTTTTTGTTTTAAAATATAAGTATTTATTCAAATTCCATACTACGAAAGATTCTGCCTGCATTCTGTAAAGCAAGTTCATGGAAAGTATCCAAATGTGAAAACATCGATTGATCAATTTTATAGGCATCTAATTCGGTACCGCCATCGTCCAAAACTTCGCCAACCTTTTCGCGCATATACACTAAGTAATCTTTGGTATATTTTCTGACTTCCTTAATATTGGTGGGTGAGCCATGTCCGGGGATGATGATCTCTGCATTGAGTGCTTCAATCTTGTCCCAACTCTCAACCCAGCCTGCGGTATCGGTATCTTCAAAAATTGGCATGAGTCGCTCGTGAAATGCCATATCGCCTGTGATGAGTAATTTTTGTTTGGGGAGCCACATGGATATATCACCTGGGCTGTGTCCTGGACCAAAGTGAATAATTTCAAAACGTTCGCCCCCCATTTCAATCACCAACTTATCTTTAAATGTTTTATCGGGATATACCAATTTAGTCCATTGCGCTTTGTCTCGGCGGCCTAATTGCATTCGTTCTAGTATTTCTTCGCCGTAAGTTTGCATTTCCTCAAGTGCATCTTCATGCGCGATCACTTGTGCACCTTGCTCTTGCCAGTAGTTTGAGCCAAGCATCGCGTGACCTTGTGCATTTTCAAGCACTACGTACTTTACGGGTTGATCGGTGAGTTGTTTGATTTCATGGTGCAGGGCTTTGGCTAATAAATAATTATTACCCGCATTAAAAACCATCACTCCTTCATCGGTAATGATGAAAGATAGGTTATTGTTATGTCCTGAATTGATATAAGTTCCCGGACCTGTAATACCGATTGCAGAATAGACATTATTCGTAACTTTTACGGGTAGGGCATACAACAAAGAGTCAGGTGCTTTATTGACCTCTTTTACTGGTAACTTGAGTTCGTGCCACTTTTGAAATCCATCGGCGTAATTCTTAACATTGGTGTACCCCATTTCCATGAGTGTTTTTGTCGCAAGCGGACTGCGTTGATTGGTGCCACAATAAACAACAATCGGGGTGTCTTTGCTTTTTACGTGTGCTCCTATATCAAATTCTAACCAACTGCGCGTAATATTGACGGACTCATCGGCATCGATGTAGGCGCCGATGAATTCGATTTCATTGGCCTCCCTTACATCGATCATTTCTATTTTCGGATTTTCTTTTAAGAGTTTTTGTAGCTCTATAGTATCAATATTAGTAATGGTTTTATTCGCTTCAACAATGGCTTGCTCGCCAGGGTTTGATTTTTTTTCAGGTGTATCGGCGTACGAAGTATTGAAAAAAAATAACAGCAACACAAAGCATTGAAGCACAGAAAAATTACGATTAACGAGTCTCAACATATCAATACTCCACGTGTTTTTGCTATATCTTCTATGGGGTTGGAAATACTTATTCTATATTCCCAGTCTGTTCTAGCAATGTTTCAGCCAAATTCGCAACGGCAATATTCTGTTGTTCGGATGATTTGCTAGGGCTTTGATTATTCCAGATAAAGTAATCCGAATCTCTATCCTCATAGGCTAGTGCTTGGTAGATTTTTGGCATGCTCGGAATGTGGTCACCATAGAAGCATAGGGTCGTTGGCGTTTGAGATTCTCGATATGCTGAAGTTAATTGTTGAATCATGCGATCTGCATTTTTCAAGTGTCTTAAATACACGGTTAAGTCGTTAGAATCTTCAAGCGGTGCTTTTGAATAAAACTGTTGTTGTTCATCCGGTGTGGTTTTCTCAAGGTGTAATGGTCCGTGATTTTCCATAGTAATCGCAAATACAAACAATGGTCTGTCATTATAATTTTGAGTGATTTCTAGTATTTTATCGGTGACAGCTTGATCGGAAATATACGGACCAAATGTATTTTTTTCATCAAAGCTTTGGATATCAATAAATTCATCAAAACCCATTTGAGGAAAAATACGATCACGCCCAAAAAACGAAGCAGGATGGGGATGGATACAGACGCAATGATAGCCCTGTGATTGCAAGAGCTTGGCTAAGGATACGACTGGCATTTTTTGTAAGAATTGATACGGGTAATAGCGATATAAACCCATGTCTTCGTATTTAAGCCCCGTCAAAAATGAAAATTCGGTTCGCATGGTATTTGCCCCCCAAGCGGGTACATCTAGCTTTCCGAATTGCATCGATTCTTCTAAACAATCGTCATAGTTTTCCAATACATTCGTGTTGATTGATTCATGCATGCGACGTGCATCGAAGAAAGATTCGCTTTGAATCACTGTGATATTATTTAGTTTTCCATGTGAAAAGTGGGGGGGTGTCTTTTTACTTGAATTTTCTTCAACTTTTATCGCGAAAGGAGAATCATCTAATACTCTTTTAATCTTACGTTTATGTTTTGAATCGCTTGCTTGAACAGCATAGGCAAATACAGAATTCAGTAATCCATATTGTTGATTATCGATTTCAGGTTCTTCACTGAGTTCAAACGCTAAAGCATAGTTTTTTGCGAGTATGAAACAAATAAAACAAACTGCGAGTGTTGTAACTATTCTAATTGGAGTAAATGCCATTGCAGGTTCAAGAATCAACACAATTGCTATCAACGCTATGATTAACAAAGGCATGATGATCACAGGCATCAAGCCTAAAAAAGGAAAATATAATCTCGGATGCTTGAATGCTTGGGAGAACATGGCAATATCTGAATAAACCAATGGTTCGCGCAGTGCGCGGTATTTTGCGTTACTCACACCACTTAAAATAATCAGAAAAATACTAACCGCTAGCGCTGCAAAGATTGGTCGTTGCACTATCAAGGTAACAGCCAAAAACATCATCGTTACAAGCAGTGATTGTAATTTTATCGATTTGGAAGATGATTTAGCAGGAAACGGTTTTAGATATCGCTCAGGCAAAAATGAAAAAACAACCGTTAATTCAAGTATGAATATAAAGAGAAAAACCTTAAGCATGATTAAGACTTTAAGTGTTTGTTCGCTGTATCAGGATTATAAAGCTTGCCCATAATCCAATCAGCAATTCCTGCAGGTGCTGCACTTAAAAACCACACGCCAAAATTAAGAGGAAACGGGAAACTGATGCTGGCTTTATTTTTCTCTATACCTTTAACGATAATGTCAGCCGCTTTTTCAGCGGAAATCATAAAGGGTTTATCTGCTTTAAATGAATCACTTAGCGCCGATTTCACGAAACCAGGGTACACCATATTCACTTTAATATTATCGTGCTTTAACCAGCCACGTAAGGCTTCGCCATAACCTTTAACACCGGCTTTACTGGCGCAATAAGCGGGAGTGACAGCCATGCCATAAAAAGCCGCGAGTGAACTGTTGATAACAATTTGTCCCGATTTGCGTTTTTGCATACTGGAAATTAAAGGATTTAAACTGGCCACAACGCCATATAAATTGGTATCTATAACGTGACTGATCTCTTCCCAAGATTCAGCTTTACCATTTTCACCAATGCTATTGGTTACACCCGCATTACAAATAATCATATCAATAGGATATTCTTCATCGATTTCATTAATCAAATGCTGCAATTCAGGGATCTCTTTTACATCAGCGGCATGGGTAAACACTTCAGCGCTTAAACTTTCACATTGCTTGGCGACATTATTTAATTTGTCGGTATTTCTGGCGAGTAACAGCAATCGAGTGTTTTGATTTGCTAACCTTATGGCTAAAGCTTCACCTATACCACTGCTGGCGCCTGTGATTAGAATGTTTTGTCTGTCATTCATGATTAGCCTTTTTCATTAGGATTATTTAACAATCTCGGGATGCTAGCCGAAACAGCCATTTCGATTCCTTTTTTATTATAGAAACTCCCATTAATTTGGGTGCGTTTAATATAGCATTGTCGAAACGCTGCGAATAATTCTTTATTTGGAGCACATTGCCCCTCTTCAGCAGCGTGCCAAAAATTATCCAATGAACCTTGAAAGGTTAATCCTTCAATATTGTATATTGCAGAGCCTAAAGCGATCACTGGACAATCCAACGCCAATGCAGATGTGCCGACTGTGCTATTCACCAATACAGTACCGAGACAATGTTTGAGGAGTTTGTTTAAATCACCTGCTTCAAGGTAAATGACACGATCTTCCGAGATATTTAGCTCAGCTGATTTTTGTTTGATGAGTTTATGGTAATTGATAAACCATGGATCGAGGGGGTGCAGTTTAATCACTAATTTAGTGTTATTAGAGGAATTTTTTGCAAACGAAACCACTGTCGTTTCAATGACTTCTGTTAAGTTTTTAAACGATGAATGCAAACGTATTTGTGAATCTGCATTGAGTTGTAAAGGTAATAAATAAAACGCGGTTTCGTTTTTGATCAGTTTGTTTATTTGCTGATTAGAACGATCGTTATAAAAAGCATAGACCAATGGAATACGCCTGATAAATCCCCAATATTCAGCTAAAGGGCTGTCTGGTCGGTGTGTTTTATAATGTGGGAATTTAAATTTGAAGGCAGTTTTAGCGAGATGGTATCGAATATCATGCCATGCACGAATTAATAAATTTCCACCTGTGGGTTGGCTCTCATCTTGCCAGTTTTGATCATTACCTTTTTGCAAAAACCAATCAGCTTTATTGTTTGATTCTTTGTAAATATGCGAAAACGCGTTAACACCACCCGAGTCTAGTGTCACCCAATTTGGTCTAAAATAGCCTTCTTCATAAACATGAATATTGAGATCACGTTCTTTAGCTAATGCAATCGCAGCTTCATGTATAGGGCGGGTATCGCCAAATAATGCAATATCAGTAATTTGGTATTGATTGAAAATATTTAGATAGAACTTCGGTAATCCCAACAGATTGCTAGGATAATTGAAGTAGTTTTTGCTGCGTTGAAAATATTCACCCGAAAATAAATCACCACCACAGAAATTGATTTTTAAACACTGTTGGTGGTTGGCAATTAACGCTTTTTCTAGTTCATTAAAGAAAGGGCTAGCAACGCCTTGGAGTAATAAAAAAGACTTTTGAGAGGTATTTTTAGGCATAAAAAGACACCCCCCCACTTTTTACGGGTTTTGAAAACATTTCGCTCGTAAGGTAATTGCCACTACAATGCAACAGTTTCTCGCTTTGTTCGGCTGGCACTTTTAATAAAACTTGTGAAATAATAAAACAGTATTCAAGTGCGTTTATGATCTTTACCTATCAACTCAATTTGGTAACCATCAGGATCTTCTAAAAACGCAATAATCGTTGAGCCAGCATTCATTGGCCCAGCATCACGTATCACTTTTCCACCTGTCTGTTTCATGGTGTCACAAGCCTTATAAACATCATCAACTTCAATGGCTATGTGTCCGTAGGCAGTTCCTAAATCGTAGCTCTCTACCCCCCAATTATGGGTCAGCTCAAGCACAGTATTTTCCTCTTCATTACCATAACCCATGAACGCAAGGGTGAATTCGCCATCCGGATAATCTTTTCGACGCAGTTCAGTCATGCCAAGTACATCTGAATAAAATGCGATTGATTTATCTAAGTCGCCAACGCGCAGCATAGTGTGGAGCATTCTCATAGTGGAGCCTGTGTTTTTGAGATTTATTAAACAAGAATTTTAGCGCATTTTATAAAGAATTACTGCTGCTGAAATTCGTTTAAGTCCTTATATAATTTAAATGAAAATCCCTAATGGTATATATTTGGTATATTTAATGGTACATACTTGTATCAAAATAGAAATAAATTTATGTTTTAAACAAGGGATAATCTGTTAAATATAAAATAAAAATTAATTAATAATTTTTTGAGCGTATAAACCTTTAATATTTATACAAATGCTATCCATAAAAAGACCAAAAGTGTACCATTTAAAAGCTAATATTGAAAATTAATTGGCACCTAGGAAATATTTATACTATATAAAGTTACGAGCATTTAATTTTGCGGTTTAACACTGCACGAAATAAAAGTTCTAACCTTTTAAATACGCTTAATTTTTTTGGTTCATTAGTGTTTGAGGTTCTTGGGTTAGATAAACATATATTTAGCTTATCCAACGTAATGTAAGCCGCATATTTAAAGCGGTATTTTAAGAAGAGTAACAATTCGTTGATTTATGGATTCGTGAATTGTTGTATTTTTTATAAATCAAGGAGGAGATGTAGCGCATGACACCTGAAGAAATAAAAGCGGCCATACAGGCCACAGCAACTATAAATCTGGAGGTTTATTACTATTGGGCCACGGCCATAATGATATTAATCCATGCTGGATTCTTAATGTATGAAATGGGCGCATCTCGCGTTAAACATACTTTGGCATCTGGTACCAAAAATATCCTAGCTTTTGCATTTATGATTCCAACTTTTTTCATGTTTGGTTGGTGGATTTATTTAGCAATGACAGCAGGATTTATCCCTAACTTTGAAGCGGGTGCCGGAGGTGTTCCGTGGAGTGATGCAATGGGACCAAACCTTCAAGATAATGCTTCGGGTGTATTCGTAGCAGCATTTACCTTGTTTGCTTGTACTACAGCATCCATTTTGTCTGGAGCTGTAATCGAACGTATCCGCATGATGTCATTTATCATTTTAGCGGTACTATTAGGTTCTGTTGTTTGGGTTCTATCAGCATCTTGGGGCTGGCATTATGATGGCTGGATGACTAAGTCTCTTGGTTACCATGACTTTGGGGCATCAGGTGTTGTACATATGATTTCTGGTTTCTTTGCACTAGGTGTATTAATCAACTTAGGTCCTAGAATCGGTAAATTCAATAGCGATGGTTCTGCAAACGTTATTAAAGGCCACAGTTTGCCGATGACAGCGACAGGTCTGATGTTAATTGTAGTAGGTTTCTTTGGCTTCTTAGGCGCTTGTGTGATCTTCCCAGGTACAGCAGTCAGTTTCCATGAAACGATGTGGACCAATATTTACGGTCAACCAACAACGTTATCTGCGATTGTATTCAATACTCTCATGGCGGTCGCTGGCGGTATCATTGGTTGTTATGTTATGACACGTGATCCTTTCTGGATGATGTCTGGTGCACTTTGTGGTGTTATCTCAGCAGCAGCTGGTTTAGATCTATGGTACCCAGGTTTAGCGTTTGTTGTTGCTTTCCTTGGTGGTCTTCTTGGTCCATGTGCAGCTAAGTTTATAGAAAATAGAGGCATAGATGATGCGGTTGGTGCGGTTGCAGTACACGGTATATGTGGTGTCTGGGGCTTATTAGCTGTGGGTATATTTATGGGTGGTTATCCACCAGTTTCTGAAACGATTCCTGCAATCACTTTATGGGGTCAAGTTGTTGGTATTGGTGTAATGGCGGCGCTTGGATTCATTCCTGGTTACGTGGTTTCATTAATCATGAAGATTATGGGTATTTTACGTGCAAGCGATGCAGTACAGGCTGCTGGTATGGACGTAGAAGTAGTGGGTGATGCTTACCCAGAAGAAATTAGAACAGAAATTAACTAAAGGATAATTATTATGATTAATTCAAGTCCAATTACATCATGGGAAGGTGCTGGTGCAATTTTTACTTTTGCGGGAGGCGGAGCAGCTTTCTGGTTTTGGGTTATGGCAATATTACTAATCGTTCCATTAGTGGTTGCTTTAAGAGCTGAGAAAAGAGCTGAGGATGAGCACGACAAGAAGTAATAGTCAGTTCATTCAATAACAAAAAAACCGCGACATTGTTCGCGGTTTTTTTTGTTGTAAGCGAGTATTTTATACGCCTGTTTTATCTCCCCATAACCAAGTATGAAGTTGTGGCAGTACTCTAGCGTTATTCCAATCTATTTGTTGTACTTCATCGATTAACCAAAGCATTTGTTGCTGTTGATCAATAGGTATTTCATTGCTTTTGTCCGATTCATTATAATTGTGCTCAAGCTTAGCGCTGGTATTACAGGGTTGAATAAAGCAGGTTAAATGGGAGTATTGGTCGGCTATTTTTTTTGCCCAAAGTAAATCCTTGTTATCTGCTACAACAAATTTCAAAGATACGTTTTCCAGTGAATCACACGCATCTAAGCAACGATCTAATCCGCGTTTTTTAAACGACATGCCAGTGGAAGGGGGTTTAGGACTCAGTGTGAGTTGATCCAATAATGCAAACCAAGGTTTAGCAATACTGCCTTGTGTTTCCATTGAGAATTGATAGCCCTTTGCTTGGCCAAGTTCGATCAGTGGTCCCAAATCCTGCATTGCAGGGTTTCCACCCGATAGCGTTATCCAAGCCGCTTGTTGCTTACTGAGTTTTTCGATTTCAGCAAAGACAGTTTCCGCATCCATTTTTTGCCAATCGTCTTCGTATTTAGGTAACACGGCATAGCCAGTGTCACACCAACTGCAACGATAATCACAGCCACCCGTGCGTACGAAAATCGTTTGAGTGCCGATTAATGCACCTTCACCTTGAATGGTTGGGCCGAATATCTCTGAGATGCTGATAAGTGACATTTAAAAGACACCCCCCACCTTTTGGGCACTTTCAAAGTAGGGATACTTGGTTTTCACGGGCGATACTCAGCCCACGTCTTAGGTGTTTCGCTAATGCGCATGGCACAAACTTCAGGCCATTTTTCTTTTGCCCAGTCGTATAAAAACTTTGACATGAATTCAGCAGTTGTATCGTCGTGGCCAAAAACTTCATTGAGATGTCGATGATCTAGAGTGTCATCAATGTATTTTTTTAAATCATCCAAATCATGATAGTCACGGACAAAACCGTATCGGTTTAATGCTTCAGCTTGAAGTTCTACCTCGACAATATAATTATGCCCATGCAGGCGATAACATTGGTGAGTATCAGGCATATTAAGCAACTGATGCGAGGCGCTGAAAGTAAATTGTTTACGAATCGTATACATGTTTATACTTTCTCCGTCACTACTGTTTGCCAGTAATCAGAATCAGCGTACTCTGTCGGGTCTTCCAATCCTGCAAGATGAAACGCTTCGCGGCGTTCTACACAGGTGCCACAGCGACCACAGTGTGTGTCTAAACCCTTGTAACAAGACCAGGTATCTTTTACTGGCACATTGTATTTGGCTGTGTCACGCGCGATTTCCGTTTTGTCTTGGTGTAAATAAGGTGTGTAAAGTTTGATATTCCCAGAATCATTCAAGCCATCTAAGGCGTGGTTTTGCATAGTAGTGAAAGCTTCGATAAATTCAGGGCGGCAATCAGGGTAGATAAAATGATCGCCCCCATGCACAGCCATTGCAACCATATCGGCTTTTTGCGAGGTCGCTAAACCAAAGGCAATGGTCATCATAATGGCATTTCTATTCGGCACAACGGTTACTTTCATGCTGTCTTCAGCGTAATGACCATCGGGGATGTCAATATCGTCGGTTAGCGCAGAACCCGTTAATTGGGCACCAACTTGGCGAAGATCAATAACGATATGCGGTACGTTTAATTGCGCAGCACACTGTTTGGCAAATTCGACTTCTTTATTATGGCGTTGGCCATAATCGAATGATAATAGGGATGTTAGCGAACCTTCTTTAGCGACTCTATACGCTAATGTTACAGAATCTAGGCCGCCCGAACAGACTACAAGGGCTTTCATGTTTCCTTCCTGGGTGGGAACTCGAAAGACAGATATTAGCTTATCTAACTTGTCTTTTTTCTTCTGCTCAAATCTTATCAATCGTTGCGTAGCACAACTATGCAACTTTCAATAAGAATCGATCAAAAGAAAAATTTTGCGTTATATCGCACAAATAACTATCTATCGAATTCCACGTGTTTTTTACCTGGTGCGTCGACAGGGGTAAATCGGTTGATTTACCAGTGGCGGGATTATAGCGGAATTGTTTTAAAATGCGAGAGTCTAAAAAGCTTAAAAGTTAAACCTCGCCCTCACCCTAGCCCTCTCCCCAGGGAGAGGGGAAGATATGGAAAGGAGATAACTATCAAAAAGTAGGTGCCTCCTTAGGCTTACCAAAAGCCAAGGTGGTAGTAGACAAATTTCCGTAAGGAAATGTCGGGGAAGGACTAAGCATCGTGCTGAGAATCATCAAAAAGTAGAGGAGTGTATTTTTAAACCTTTATAATACCAATCACTACAGAAATGATTAAAAGGGGTAATTAATCATGGCTTCAAAATCTAAACCATTAATATGGATTCAAATTATCATCGCTGCGATCGCTATTCTTTGGTTTTCCTATGATTTCTTTCATACGTTATTTAATGGTTTGACGTATACCTTGAGATTCGATTCGCAGCTTAAATACAGTGATAATAAATTTGCGTTTTTTATTGCGGTCGTCATCAAGCTTGCTGTGTTTTATTTCTTTATCTGGTTGATGAAAGATTGTTTGAAAAAATTGAAATCCTAAATGGCAAAACCACTGAAAAGTGGGGGGTGTCTTTTTTGTCATTTAAAATATCTCAGGATCAGATAAATGCCTCTTTGCACGTAACAAGTGTTCAGTAATAATTTGACCGGCTTCCTTTTGATCACGCCTTTTAATCGCTTCGAATAAGGCGCGATGTTCGTTGCAGTATTTGACCATTTTCTCCTCAGATAAAACCGCCGCTTTACTGACATTCCACTGTTTGTGGCTTCTTATGTCATTTATCTTGCCATAGATCCACTCTAATAGAGGGTTTTGAGCGCAACGTGCCAGTTGTAAGTGAAATGCTTCATCATAATGTGAAAAATCATTAGGGTTGTCGCAATGTTTAACAGCTTCACGAAGCGTATGATCAATCTCTCGTAAACTTCTTTGGTTGGCGTTTAAGATAGCCAATTTAACAATATAAGGTTCAATGGCTAGGCGCGCATCGATCAATTCAATGGGGCTAACATCGTCTTCGATGTTGAATTGATCAAAACCACGGTAGTGGCTGACAAATGTTCCACTGCCCGTTTTCTTTTTCACGTATCCAGCTGTTTCTAGTTGTTCCAAAGCTGATCTTATGGTTCCACGAGCAACGCCAAAAGCTTCGGCCAGATCCCTTTCTGCGGGCAATCTTTCGTTGTTGTGATATTCGCCATCAACGATCTTCTCTTTAAGTTGAATAAACACTTCAGAATGTCTTTTAGGCTTAACTTTATCTAGGGGCATAATTTGTATAAAAAATTAATGGTATATGTATGGTACACTAAATAGTTTTATTTTGGTAAAAAAACTGATTGATAAAGATAATTAAATGATGATTTAATGGGTTTTGAAGGGATATTTATGGTTAATTAAATTTAACTTATTCCTAAACCCCTAATTACTATACTAATAATAACCTTTATTATACCAAAGATATACCATATGGACGGTAATTCTAAAAAATAATTGGCGGCAAAGGAAAATTTATACTATATACAGGTACGCGCATTGTATTTTAGTGATGTAAAAGGCTTCAGCAAAAGCATTTTATTTCGGCTTTAATACCTTGATAAATAACATAAATTGTATTTTGGAGGTAATTCATAAATGGCTAAGATTCAAGATTCGACTGATCTAGAAGCTCACGTTAATCAAAAAGGAAGGGCTGCACTTGTTAAACAAGTAAGAGCAAAAATTAAAGAATTAGGTATAACTTATATCTACTGTCAATTTGTTTCTGTTACAGGCCGCATTGTTGGTAAAGGTATTCCTGCTGATCACTGGGAGACAGTTGCAGAAAGAGGCTTCCAACTTGTATATGGTTCAACGGCTAACCTATTTGTTGATCGTCATGGCGATTATATTGGTTATGGTCCTGAAGCTTCAGAGCTTGTCGGTATTCCTGATCCAGAAACATTTGTGCAACTTCCATGGGATAAGCGCGTTGCTCGCGTATTTTGTACCTGTTTTAGAAATCGCGAAGAAAAAGTAAATCCAGGTTCACACTTAACGTCTGATTGTCGCGGTAACTTAAGAAATATCCACAACCAATTCCAAGATGATCATGGTATGCACATGCGTTTAGGTACTGAGCCTGAAATGATGTGGTTAACGCTTAATGAAGAAGGTGAAGTTGATGGTGGTATTACAAAGCCTAACTGTTATCACATTGATCAGTTTGAAGAATTACGCCCTACCTTTATGAAAGTAGTTGAGTATTCTCAGGCGATGGGTCTAGATATGATTCAGGGCGATCACGAGGATGCTCCAGGTCAGTTAGAACTTAACTGGATGTACGATGATGTATTACGTAATGCAGACCGCTTAACGACGTATCGTCAAATCTGTGCGCAAGTTGCAAGAGAGCAAGGTCTTAAAGCTTGCTTTATGTCTAAACCATTTATGGGTGTTTCAGCATCTGGTTGTCACCATAATGTATCACTTTGGACGGGTGGTAAGGATGAAGTTAATCCGCTCAACCAAGAAGTTATGGGTGGTATGGATGATGTGTTCTCATACCGTAAAGGTGGTAAAAACTTATTTATGCCGGACCCCAAGATTCACGAGAGTAAGCCGGGTCCTGTTGGACTTCAATCTATCGGTGGTGTAATCAAACATCTTGGTGCATTAACTTCTATCGGTTCATCTACGGTAAATTCTTACAGACGTCTTTGGGATACAGGATTCTGGGCGCCAATCTTTGCGGATTGGGGTTATCAGAATAGAACCTGTGCATTGCGCGTCTCAGCACCGGGTCGTTTTGAGTATCGTTCTGTGGATTCAATGGTTAATCCATACCTTATGGGTGGTGCGCTTGTTAAAGCATTTGAAGATGGCATCGTTAACGATCTTGATCCAGGTGATCCAGAAGAACGCAATATTTATGAAGCAATCCAAGACGGTAAAGATGTAAAGAAACTACCAATGAATCTTGGTGAAGCCCTAAATGAGTTAGCAAACGATGATGTTATTAGATCATCAATGCCTGATGAAATGTACAAAGTCTACCACCACTACAAGAATGATGAGTGGGAGAAATTCAACGCAACAGTAACAGACTGGGATGTTGAAACTTATATGGATTGTTTACCTTAAAACAAACAACCCCTTAAATAAGAATTTAAGGCCTCTAATACGAGGTCTTGGACTCTAAATTTAATTTTAATTTATACACATTCGATTAATTAACCCTAGTAAAAGGATAAATACTATGTGCGGTATTGCAGGATTAATACACCGTGGCAAGAGTTCAAATGTGGGTTCAGAAATGACGGCGATGCTGCAATCTTTAAAGCATCGTGGTCCTGATTCTACAGGTTATGCACTCTATGGTAGCCCTGGTGATAAACAATATGTGATGCGTTTTATCACAGCCGAACAAGATGATATGGATAAGAGTTACGAGATCCATGATCAAGTTGAAGAAAGACGTCGCGAAGTTGACGCGAGATTAGACAAACTCGATGTAAATGTCATCGAAAAACACAAGTCGACAGAATATGCGCATCGCTACATATTTTCTTACGATGGTGATATGCGCCAAATGGCAGATCTTGTGGAAGACGTTGAGGGCGTTGAAATTTTATCGATTGGAAAAGGTTTAGAGCTGATTAAAGATCTAGGTGATGCTGCGGTAGTTTCTGGTCAATATGGCTTAGATGATTTTCAAGGTACGCATGCGATTGGTCATACACGTATGGCGACTGAGTCTGATGTTGATATCCGTTCCGCGCATCCTTATTGGGCCTACCCTTACAACGACGTTTCTGTAGTTCATAATGGTCAGTTGACTAATTACTGGACAAGCCGTCGTGATATGGAAAGACAAGGTCATCGCTTCGTTTCTAATTGTGACTCTGAGTTAATCGCAGTTTACATCGCAAATCGCATGGATTTAGGTGATGAGCTTGAAGAAGCAATGCGTCGCTCAGTTGATGAGCTTGATGGGGTATTTACTTACTTGGTTGCAACCAGTGATCAATTAGGTATGGCTAAAGACGTAATGGCTGCTAAACCAATGGTACTTTATGAAAGTGATGAATTCGTTGGTCTAGCGTCGGAAGAGATTGCGATACGTAGTATCTTCCCTAACCAAATTGAAACATGGGACCCTTACGAAGGAGAGGTAAAAGTATGGCAAACGTAGATCATAAATCTCATGACATGGGGCTCCATGCGGAGCAACTGTCAGGTAGAACACAGCAGCGATTTTTCAGTGCAACTGAAGAAGAGAATTTTACTTATCCTTGGGCGCATGAAGTTGATTTTGACAAAGTAGCAGAGATTGATGCTACTGAAATGGAATCCACTGAAATTAATCTAAAAATCAGAGAAATGATGATTGATGGATATGGAACGTTCAATATTAAAAACCCAATGTCTAGACATGGAGTCGGTGTTGGCATCCTAAACAGAGTAAATATTAACTTTAACGGAAGCCTTGGTTATTTTGGCGCTGGTTTAACAGATGGAGCGAACATTCATGTATCTGGTCGTGTTGGTTGGTCATGTGCTGAAAATATGATGGCAGGTACTGTTGTTGTTGAGGGCAACGCAGGTTCGACCTTTGGTGCTGCGATTCGTGGTGGTGACTTAGTCTGTAAAGGTGATGTCGGATCTCGAACCGGTATCGACCAAAAAGGTGGAACCATAATAGTTGGCGGTAGAACAGGCGCATTTAGCGGTTTCATGATGCAACGTGGTCGTATGGTAATTTGTGGTGATGCTGGTAAAAACTTAGGTGATTCGATGTACGACGGTGTGATTTATGTCGGCGGAGAAGTTGAAGACCTTGGCGTTGACTGTGTCCCAGCAGAAATGACTGAAACTGAACTCAAATGGTTAAAGGGAAAATTCGATATGTACGACATCCAACCAGCTTGCGGTGTTGAAAACATGAAAAAGTTTACTTCAGGTAAACAACTCTGGAACTACGATAATTTAGAGCCTTCTGAGAAGAAGCTTGTTCTGTAATCGTAATTTAGAGACTTATTGAGGAATTAAAAATGTCAACAAAAAGAGATACTAATAGACTCGGCAGTAGCTTCATGTTTCCACCTGAGGTTATGGATGATATTCATATCAAATCCGAGTTAGGTCGTTACAGAATGCGTGGATTTTCTTTATTCAAGAAAATTCCAACCTGGGATGATTTAACCTTTATGCCAGGAACACTCACACGATTTGTAATCGAAGGTTATCGTGAGAAGTGTTTAACCAAAACTGTCATTGGTCCAGAAGCTAAGCGTCCAATGGAACTCGATATTCCTGTCTATATTACAGGTATGAGTTTTGGTGCTTTGTCTTATGAAGCAAAAACAGCACTAGCTCGTGGTGCAACCATGGCTGGTACTGCAACGTGTTCAGGAGAGGGTGGAATGATCCCTGATGAGCGTCGTTATTCTGAAAAATGGATGTACCAGTGTATTCAATCGCGTTACGGATTTAACCCTAACCATTTACGTCTTGCAGACTGTGTAGAGTTCTTTATTGGTCAAGGTTGTAAAGTAGGTTTAGGTGGTCACTTAATGGGTCAGAAAGTAACCGACCAAGTTGCAGAAATGCGTTCGTTACCAGCAGGTATCGATCAGCGTTCCCCAGCACGTCATCCTGACTGGTTAGGACCTGATGATCTTGCTTTAAAGATCAATGAAATTCGTGAAGCGACTGATGGTCAAATTCCAATCCAGTTAAAGTTAGGTGCGGCACGTGTTTATGATGATGTGCGTATGGCAGCTAAAACTGGTCCAGATTCAATCTACATTGATGGTATGGAAGGTGGCACAGGCGCTGGACCTCATTTAGCGACTGAAGATACGGGTGTTCCAGGTATTGCAGCTATTCGACAAGCGCGTCGCGCGATTGAAGATGTTGGAATGTCAGGCAGAATCTCACTGGTTTATGCTGGTGGTATCCGTAACGGAGCTGACGTTGCTAAGGCTATCGCACTTGGTGCTGATGCAGTAGCGATTGGACATAGTTCATTAATGGCCCTTAACTGTAATAAAGATATTCCTGAAGCTGATTTCGAAAAAGAAATGGGTGTTGAAGCAGGTTACTGTTATCACTGTCATACAGGTCGGTGTCCAGTGGGTGTTGCAACGCAAGATCCTGAGTTACGTAAGCGTTTAAACCCTGACGAAGCGGCTGAACGCGTATATAACTTCTTACACACACTAACGATTGAAGCACAAATGTTTGCACGTGCTTGTGGTAAGACAAATATCCATTCATTAGAGCCAGAAGATCTTTCTGCTTTAACCATGGAAGCATCAGCGCTTGCACAAGTTCCTTTAGCAGGAACTCAACATACTGTAGGTCGTCCTGACCTAACACGTTTCTAATCTGAGCAAATAAGAGGATTTTAAAATGAGTGATAATGTAGATAAATTCATTGAAGAAGACGGCTTAGATAGTAGTCGTGAGCAGGAAATTGGTCAGCACATTGGTTATCGTTACGATGTTAACTTAGTGCCTGATATGGATCGCTGTCCACCTTTCTTGACAAAATATATGGAAATCATGGGTTGGCGTGATCTCAACTGGCTGGAAGATGTTCATATGGGTTATGAAGAAGGTAAGCCAGCTGTATTTGACCGTAATATAAATGGTTGGGTGCAGGTTCCTGCTGACTTAGAACTTCCGGATAATCAACAAGATAGAGATATGATCGCAAGAGAATTGTTAATTAAGTTCCAAATGTCAAAATCTCACCCTATGGTTGATTTAATGAGTGCATACCGTAAGTTTTAGTTGTTATAAGCCTATTCAATAGTTTATTGAGTAGGCTTTTTTTGTTGTGAAGTAAAAGAGTGAAGTGTGCAAAGTTGTATGAGTGATGTTCAAAATACAAATTCGGTAGATCAACAATTAAACCAAGAAATACAAAATTTCATTGGTTGGCAATGTCGAATCAGACAACATGCCGTAAGAAAGCAAGAAGGCAGGCCATCTGCCGGAATGCGACCTAATTTATATATTAATGGTCAATCAGCAGGACCGATTACCATTAATTTAGTTAAGAGAGATGCATTAGATGTAACCGCTGAATTTCAGCACATACATCGTAAGACACAAGACCCCAAGGCGCGTTATGAAAATGGCCTCAAAATCTTATGTGAATATTATTATCAAAGAACTAATGAATTTGATTTCGAGATGACAGGGATATTTTCGTTGGATAGTGAATTAGCATTACAGATTGCTGAGAGCGACGATGTTGAATTACGTTTTGAGCAAAGCAGTCAAGTATATTCATTGAAGTGTGAGACCAGAAACATACCGATTGGTGAAGAAAAATATGAAGCATCCTACTGGCACAATGCGTTATTTAATCCAAATATGCCAGGTAAAGTATCAGTGATAGGTTTCTTACCTAGTGAAATTGATACAGCATAATTTCTAATAGATGCTATATATATGGTTATTGAAGTTATTAATTAAGGGCTTGTTAAATAAAGGTAAAAATTTGTTGAAAAACAATATTGTTAAGAACTAAAACCCCTCATAAGAAAGGTGGATGAATCTAATAAAGTCTAAATTAATATAATTAAATAGGAGTGAAAAGATGAAATCATTAAAAACTATTGCTGCAGCATGTTGCCTTAGCTTAGCAGCCGTTACCAGTAGCGCCTTCGCGGCAGATAGCACTAAGCCAATCGTAATTCCAATCCATAACTGGTCAAGCCAAATTGTAATGGCGCATGTACTAGGTGGTATGTTCAAAAGCATGGGTAACAACGTTGAATTTGTACCGGCAGATACTCAAGCTGTTTATGAGTCAATTCGTAATGGTGACGTGACAATCTCACATGAGGTTTGGCAGTCTACTTTTGGTAAGTCATTCTACAATGCAATGGCAAAAGGTGGCGTGATTGATGCTGGTACACATGCCGCAACAACACTAGAAGAAATGGGTGTTCCTACTTGGGTTATTGACAAAGGCTTATGTCCTGGTTTACCTAACTGGGAAGCGTTAAAAGCAGAAGCCTGCTGGAAGAATTTCACCACGGCTGATTCCGGCGGAAAAGGTCGTTGGTTAGAAGGTCCACAAAGCTGGCATGGAGATCAAATGCCAGATCGTATAAAAGCACTAGGTCTTGATAAGAACTGGACAATCAAGTTCGCAGGTGGTGCAGATGCGTTATGGACAGAACTTGCATCAGCAAAGAAAGAAGGTCGTGGTACAGTAGTCTTTAACTGGACACCAAACTTTACAGACGCTGAAGGT
>CALJIH010000070.1 GCA_937974135.1 uncultured Cocleimonas sp.
CTAAACTATTATCTATTTGTTTAACCAATTTAGTTTTTTTAGCTTTCATCCAATTTATAGCAAGTTTGCTCCCTTCTTCAAACAACTGATAATTATTCGATAATAAAGATATTGAACTATTTAATTTCATTTCTGATTGCTGCAATATTTCACCTGAATCAAAAACTGCATTCATTCTATGAATGGTAACACCAATTTTTTCGGCATTATCTCGCATTGCAAAAAACACCGGATCAACCCCTTTATAGTTGGGTAAAAGAGATGGATGTATATTAATACATTCAGTATTTTCAAGGCTTAAAATAGGTGCTTTTAATAACTGATTAAAGTGTGCGCATAAAATGTAATCTGGATTACTTTTCTTTATATATTCTACAATTTCAATGGAATTAATATCACGTGTATCCATAATCGAAATATTTTGATCTCTTGCTAAAAAGTGAATACTTCTTAACGGCCTTTGATTAAATATTAAAAATGATTGTATCCAGTGAAATAGATCAGTAATAAAGAATAAATATGCGGAATAGCGCAACCCTGAAGTTTTAAGTTGATATATGGCGCCCAATATTGGATTCAAAGATGGTCTTAATACTCTTGTTGAATTGATAATGGCTTGAATTTCAATATCCTCATCATCAATTAACTGTTTTAAAACTTTTGAGGAATAGATACTCGAGTAAGTGCAAAAAATTACCTTTTTTTTAGCACACATTAAACACGAACCTTATTTAAGTTTCTGCATTTCTTCGACTAGAACATTAATCGTTGTCTCTATTTGTTCTTCCGTATGCGAAGAACAAATAAAGAAACGTAATCTTGCCATTCCTTCTTGAACAGCAGGATAAAAAATAGGTTGAACATTGATGCCGCGTTCAAAACAGGCATTTGCTAACCTACCTGCGGTAGCGGAACTTCCTGTTATAACAGGGACTACCGATAAACCTGCACTGGAACCGACATTCAGACCTTTTTCTTTTGCTAATTCTAAAAATTGTGCACCGCGAGCTTTTAAGCTTGCTACTCTTTCAGGTTCTCTGTCTAACAGCTTTAATGCTGCAATTGACGCTGCGGCGATTGGAGGGGAAATACCTACACTATATAAAAATCCAGGAGCTGAATACTTCAAATGATCGATCAGAGCAGTTTCTCCTGCTATATAACCACCACAACCTGCTAGCGTTTTACTCAGTGTACCCATCCACAAATCAACTTCATGTCCATCTACTCCAGCATGTTCTTTTAATCCATGACCACGCTCACCTAGAACGCCTAGGGAATGGGCCTCGTCAACCATCAAAAAGGCTTTATGCCGCTGTTTTATTTCTATGAATCGCTTCAGATCAGGATAATCTCCATCCATGCTATAGATACCTTCTACACAGATCAAAACACGTTCATAATTTTTGCGCTGCTGAAATAAGATTTCATCTAGTGCTTGCCAATCATTGTGAGGAAAGGTCAATCTGGTTGCCCCAGACAATTGCCCACCTTGAACAACACTATTATGGATCAATGAATCATGTAGAATTAGGTCTTTTGGACCAAATAAATAGCCAATTGTTGTGACGTTTGTCGCATGCCCACTGACAAATACAATAGCATCATCAACATCGTAAATTTTTGCTAACTCATGCTCTAGCTCACGTTGTATTGGTCTTTCACCTGCTACAGGTCTACTAGCGGATGCAGAAGTACCATACTTGCTGATTGCATCAATTGCTGCTTTTGAAACTTCAGGATGCCCACATAAATCTAAATAGTTATAACTGGCGAAATTAATGTATTCGCGACCAGCTATCATCGTAGTATTTTTGGCTACACCCTCGTGCGCTTTAAAAAAAGGACTCGGTACGCCTAGTTGCTCTCCACCAGCTTCAAGAATCCGTATCTGTTGATACCCAGGAAACTGATCAAAACGACAAAATTCATCAGGAACTTTAGAATTCGATTGCAAAGATTTACGGGTCCTTAGCACATCACCCGTTTGCATTTTAGCCTCTGTAACTTTCTTCAGGCGCTTCTCTAGCATCTTTTGCGCAAGTTGATCTTTTAAAGAACCACTTAAGCCAAAAAGATTATTTTTTACTGGTTTAGTCATAGCCCTAGATTACCATAACCAGATATATATCAAATTCATTTAGTTTAGTAATATTAAAAATATTGGTTATTATTTTTTCGCAAATTAGTGTTTCATCGCATCTTCAATTAATTTCTTTGATAATGCTTCAGCCTCTGCTTCAGTCATATTTGCTGCATGTCCGTGACGAGAAGCAGCAACCGATATGCTTTCATCATGTTTATCTTTTTCCGTATCATTTTTTATTTGATCTTTAGCATCTAAATCTTCATCTGATAATTTCTCAGTGATTCTTTCAGCAATCCTTAAAATGTTAGCACCCTCTGTTAACGCCATGACAGGTAACTTAACCCCAAAGCGTTCTTCGATAGCTAAAACCAATTCCATTCCCATTAATGAATCCATTCCTAAATCAAAAATAGAACGTTCAATATCTAATTTTTCACGTGGTAAACGTAAAATCTGTTCTATCTCATCCTGTAGAAGATCAATAACCAATTCTTGTATTTCAGCATGACTGAGATTAGAAATTAAAGCCTGAATATCTTCATGCTCACTATCTGAGTGCTTTACGTTCCGTTGCAGTTCTTCATACTTTGGTGCATTCGCTGCAGGCATAACTCTTTGTATGACACTCCAATCCAAATCAATAACTGCTGCTCCAGCTTTTTTGTTAAGAATAATCTTTTCTAACATTTTAAGTGCTTGATCAGAATTTAGTGCTTCCCCGCCCAAACGTGATTGTAATGCTTCTTTAGTTTCTTCATTTCTTGCTAGATATCCAACATCTGAAATTGCTCCCCAAGCAGCGTAACATGCAGGCAAAGATTTTGATATTCTGTAATTCACCAATGCTTCCATATAACTATTAGCAGCAACATAGTTAGCTTGACCTGGGTTTCCAACAAATGTTGTAGCTGATGAGTATAAAACGAAGAAATCTAAATCAATATTCGCAGTAACTTCATGCAAATTCCAAGCCCCATTAATCTTAGGTTGCATGACCTTAATTAGCTGTTTTTGAGTCATATTGCGAATTAAAACATCATCTAAAACCATCGCGGCATGTATTAGCCCCTTAACAGGAGCTATATCTCGCTCTACTTCTATAATTAGATTAGCTAGAGATTTTTTATCAGTGACATCACAAGCTCTGGTGAAAACGTTAACACCTTTAGATTTTATATCTTCAATAATATACCTAGAGTCTTCGCTAACTTTCCCGCTTCTGCTAATCAAAATTAGAGTTTCTGCACCCTTTTCTGATAACCAAGCTGCTGATTTGAGTCCAAAACCAGATAGCCCTCCAGTGACTAAATAACTACCATTAGCTCTACAAACCAGTTCTTTATCTTGAATAGGCAAAGATTGAATTTTCTTCTGTGAAATAGCATTACCGTTTTCAAAAGAAACTACAACCTTCCCTATCTGTCTTGACTGTTGCATATATCGGAATGCATCTTCAATCCTTGTTGCCGGAAAGCTTCGATAAGGCATAGGCCGCAAACTACCATTATCAAAAAGTTGCATCATTTCTTTGAAAAGTCTATTTGCTAGAGCGGGCCTTTCTACTAACAATTGATCAGCATCAATACCAAAATATGAAATATTATTTCTAAAAGGTCTTAAACCAATCTTACTGTTTTCGTAAAAATCGCGTTTTCCTAACTCAAGAAAACGACCAAATGGCTTTAATACTGAAAGATTTCTAGTTATAGCTTCACCGGCTAATGAATTGAGAACGATATCAATACCTTCGCCATTAGTTATCTGCATAATATCGTCAGCAAAAGCCAAAGAACGGGAGTCCATTACATGATCAGCTCCAAGTAAACGAACAAAATCACGTTTCTCATCAGATCCTGCAGTAGCGAATATTTCAGCACCACAGTAACGAGCATATTGAATTGCTGCAATACCAACTCCGCCAGCGGCGCCATGAATGAGGATTTTCTCACCTTCTTCTATTTGCGCGAGATGCTTTAGAGCGTAATAAACCGTGAAGAAAGTCGTGGGTATCGTAGTAGCCTCTTCAAAACTCCATCCATCTGGTTTTTTTGTGATAGCAGTTGTTTGAGTAATAACTCTTGAGCTAAAACATGCTGGGGCAAATCCAACGACTTTATCTCCCTTTTTAAACTCTGTGACAGCACTGCCTATATTTGTAACTACTCCTGAAACTTCCATACCTAAGGTTGGACCTGCAAAGCCATTTTCTACGGCTTCATCAGATAACAAACCCATCGCATACATCACATCTCTAAAGTTTAGACCTGCAGCATGTGGTCTTATCTCTATTTCATCTGCTTGACAAAAACTATCATTTAATTCTTGCCATACAAGGTTTTTAAGTTGTCCAGGCGTACTGAATTTAAGGGCATACTCTATTTGCAAATAATCAGATTTGCTACCAGATGATTTATCAACATCTATCACTTGCATACGTAATACATGTCTTACATTTTCGTTCAAAATCACTTCATTTTCTGATGTTTTTCTGATGTCAGAAAGTAATAATTCTTTTATTAATAATTGCCCTGTCTTTTCAGTATCAAAAGATCCTTGTAAATCAATCATTTGACAATACAAATCAGGATGCTCGTTCATCACTACACGACCTAGGCCCCATAATGCGGATTGTGTTGGGTTAATTTCATACGGGAAAACCAAGGCCTCATTTGAAATAGCAACCCCACCAGAAGTAATTAATTTTAAAGACGGTAAGTTTTCTGAATTTAATGCTGAAAGTGATTGGATTAGGTCAATTGTACTTGAGCACCTTAATTGTTGGATTTGTAAACCCTTATCATAATGAATTTCGTCAGAGTGCCAGCGCAATCCCATTAAATGTACAATCTGTTCACAGTAGATGTCTAACTTGTTTAAAGTAGTTATTATATGCTTAAAGCCCTCTTCCTGAGAATTTTCATTATTTACATCAATTGAAAAATGCAGTTGTCCAAGGCGTTTATAGGTTTCACCAGCTTCAACAATAACAATTTGATGATTAGCTTTTGATAGTTCAGAAATAATTGATTGAGCTAGCGTAGTAGAGTAATCAGAGTCATCTTTAAGAATCATCCAAGTTTGTTTAGTTTCTTTTACTTCATTTTTTTCAATTTCAACATTTTCGCTGAGATTTTGAGCTAACACCATAAAAGCACCAATATCGCCAGTTGCTTCGGGTTCAACTAAAAGCTCTACATGTTCAAAGCCTGATTCTTTTAGTTCAGAGCGCCAAGCGTTAGCTGTCATCAATAAAGGAATAGAGCCAGAGGTATCAGTACTATGAACCCACCAATCATTTTGTAAGCCGAAAGTCATATCCATGAATCGATCTGACTCTCTTTCCAGCATTAATAAAACACCTTTTGGAGCCAGTAATTTCTTTATATTTCTTTGAGACTTTGCACAATCATCTGATCTATAAAGTGTATTTGCAGCAATGACGATGTCAAAGCTAGAAAAATCAAAGGGAATATTGTCAATAGAAAGTTCTTGACTTAAATCAAGTGACTGACAAGAAACAAAACTCCAATCTTCAAGATTAAACCCTGCCTTAGAAAGTAAATTTTCATCATGGTGAGCATAATAATAGTCACATTGATTAATAGGTAAAACTGGGAGTATTTGTTGGCTTATTTCAGTATCATTCCCACCAATCTCAAGAATTCTAATTCTTCTATTTGCAGGCCAATCTGACACAATTTCATTCAATATATCTCTTAATGCGAGATTCATGCTTATATTGCTGGGAGATGCTCCGCTCCAATGTTCTTGAATACTACTTTTATCAGAATATAACAATGAATCACTATTGATTTTATTCTGTAACACATCAGCTAAATGCTTACCACAACGTCCTAGAAGCATCAATTCTGGTAGATAATCAGGGGAATCTGCTAGTACAGAAAGCCAGATATCTTCAGCGGAAGGAAGATCACTCGTGGCTGCAAGTAACCACTGTTTATTCTCGTATGTAGCCAAATCATCTTCTACAAGAATGTTCAATAACCTTCTCAGAAGTGGGAATTTTATAGATTCGATATGTGCTTGTTCAGCTAAAGATTCAATCGTAAATTCGTCACCTTTAGGATTAATTTCATGTATTGCTTGCCAAGCAAACATAGAAACCATTAAATCAAACAGAGGCAGTACTTGTTGATAATGTCTATCTCTTTGCAATTCTTGCTCATGCGCTTTCAGAAAATCAACAGCATGGGAAACTAACAATGCCGGTTCAGGCATCGGAGATGCCTTTGAACTATCTACATGAGGCATCAATAAAGGTCGGAATTCATAAGTACTGGGAAGCGTCGCTTTGCTTCGCATCAACTGTACGCCCCTAAAACGACAATTTTGCAATTCTACAAGTACATCTCCAGTTGAATTTAATAACAAGTAATTGGCAACGACAGATTGCGGGCTTTGTTTGATAATTGAAACAGTTAAATAAGTTAAATCTTTAACTGATTGATAGTAATATAGTTTTCCAATTTGGACTGGAATCAATGCAGCTTGATTCCCTTGTTCTATATTATCTGAAAAAATATCAACCAACACTTGAAAACCTGCATCAAGCAAAGCTGGATGTAATTGATAAGCTTCGGTATTAACTTCAAGTTGTATTGAAGAATTTAACTTTGCAATGGCATTATGGTCAGATACCCAGACGTCATTGACACCTTGAAAAGTTGGTCCATAGTTTAAACCAACGGCTTCCGTCAATTTATAATGCCCAGCCGCAGTTATATGCTTCTTTGCATTTTTCATTGATGCTGCTAGTGAAAATTTTACTGGTTGTTTTTTATTCGTATTTCCAAGTAATCGACCAACTACATTTTCAGACCATAAGCCGTCACTTAAACGATCACGACTACTGATAACAAAGCTACCATCTTTTGGAAATAATTTAAATCTAAGTACTTTGCTATGATCAAGAACAATAGGAGCTCTAATCTCTAAGTTCTCTATTTCCCACTGATTTAGACTATTTTCTTCCTCATTAAACCATTCATGAGATGCAGCAAGTGCCATTTCTACATACGCTGCTGCTGGCATGACCGCAGCACCATCAACCACATGATCTGAAAGATACGAAAATAAAGCGGTATCAACTTGGTTTTCCCAAGATGCTTCGTAATTCTTTAAACGATAACCGAGCAAGGGATGCTGTCGGTCACGATTTACTAAATCACCACCTTCAGCAGTTAGATTATACCAATGTCTCTCACGTTGCCACGGATAGTGGGGGAGACTATGGTAAGTATTTCTGGAAATTTCAGTCTTTTTAAAGACCGAGTCGAAATCTAAAGGACAGCCTGCCAAATAACAACTATAGAGAGAATTTAACAATACAGAAGTTGATTCAGATTGACGTTTAACGGTAGAGATAGATGCAATTTCAAAATCTCTTTCACGACCACATTCATTGACATAGCTTCTTAATACAGGATGCGGACCTATTTCCATAAATACCTGATAATCATCATCTAATAGATTATTCATAGCATCAGAAAATAAGACTGGTTGTCTAATATTTTGCCACCAATAATCGGCATTTAGTACATTTGCAGAAACCTGTGAACCCGTAACAGTCGAATAGAAATCTAGACTACAATTTGTCAGCTTTACATCATTTAAATTTTGTTTAATTTCAGTTTCGACAGGATCCATAGTTTCGCTATGAAACGCATAATCTAAATCTAATAATCGATAAAAATGACCAAGTTCATCAAATTTATCTTCTAAAATTTTCAACGCAGGTAGAGAACCAGAGAGTGTTACCGATTTAGGACTATTAACACCTGCTATGGTAATAGCCTCAGTTAAATCTAGATCTTCAATTAGTAAGGCTACGTTTTCTTTGCTCATCGCTGCAGCCGCCATTCTGCCTCCACCAGCGGTTTTAGCTTGTGCATGACTACGATAATAAATGACTTTTACGGCTTCTTTTAAATCTAAAGCTCCCGACGCCCATGCAGCCGCAACTTCACCTACGCTATGACCAACTACAGCAGAAGCTTGTAATCCATGTTCTCTTAAAATTGAAAGAATACCGACTTGAAAAGCAAATAGCATGGGTTGCGCTATTTCAGTTAAATGCAGTCTAGAATCTTCTTCAGAAGCATTAAATTCATCTAAAAGAGATATTTCTTCATAGTCGTTTAATATTTGATTTATCTCATTAACTGTTGACAAGAATAATGGGCTTTTCGCTAATAATTCTCGACCCATTCCCTGCCATTGGGAACCATTACCGGAAAAAACAAGTGCCAATTTAGCAAACTGTTTCTTATCTGCTTCTTTGTCTGTATTTTCTTTTGAGATTAAATCAACTTTAGTCCCTACCACAGTTCCAGAATGAAGTTCTCCTTGAGAAAAAGAGTGTAAACACTCAGTAATATCTTTTAATTCTTCACCGTGAATCGCCAAACCATGCTTAAAGGACTGTCTTTGTTGGAAATTTGCATATGCCAGTTGATTAAAATCTAGCGTTTTATCTTGGATTAAATCGCGATAGTCCCCAGCCATTTCCCTCAAGGCAGCATCACTTTTAGCTGATAAGAACAATGGGGAATTGACCTTTTGGTTTGATGTGACTTTTTCTTTAACTAAAGACTGATTATTATGAGTAAATTCACCTGTATATTCCTCAATAATGGCATGAGCATTTGCTCCTCCAAAACCAAAAGAATTTATTCCCATCAAATAGGGTTTATTAGTTTTATCGAGCTCAGTATATGAGGTAACTACCGAGAGCTTATCTCCTTCAAAGTCAATATTTGGATTAGGCTCATTAAAGTGTAAAGAAGCAGGAATAGCCTTATGTTTCAGACTTAAAATGACTTTGAGCAATCCAGCCATTCCTGAAGCGGTCTCTAAATGACCTAGGTTAGTCTTTGCAGACCCTATTGGCAGTAATTGTTTTCTTGGTTTTCCTAAAACCCTAGCTAAGGCCCCTGCTTCTAATGGATCTCCAACAGCTGTTCCAGTACCATGAGCTTCAATATAACTTAAATCATCAGGTTTAATATTTGCCCTGTTATAAATAGTTTCTAATAATGCTGCTTGTCCATCAGAACTTGGTAAAGTAATACCATTTGTTTTTCCATCTGAGTTAATTGCTGTATCTACGATAACTGCATGAATAGGATCACCATCTCTCTCAGCGTCTTCTAATGGTTTTAAAAATAAAACTGCCGAACCCTCTGAGCGAACATAACCATCACCTGTAGCATCAAAAGCACGACAACGGCCTCTAGGCGACAACATTGAAGCTTTTGAGAAGCCTACAAAGCCAAAGGGATGCAATAACATATTTACCCCCCCTGTTATTGCAAATGGTGCATCTCCATTCCAGATAGCATTACAGGCTTGATGTAAGGCAACTAAAGATGAGGAACATGCTGTATCAACAGATACACTAGGGCCATGCAAATCATAAATATATGAAATTCGGTTAGAAGCAATACTCGCTGTATTACCAGTCATTGAATATGGATCTAAAGAACTTAAATCATCCATACGGCGATGTGCATAGTCGGTACTCGCAATACCTACATATACAGCACATTGTGAACCCGCAAGAGATTCAGGCACTTGGTTGCCATCTTCGAGGGCTTCCCAAGTAAGTTCTAGCAGCAAACGTTGTTGTGGATCCATTTGCGCAGCTTCACGCGGAGATATACCAAAAAAGGCCGCATCAAATTCATCAACTTGATCTAAAACCCCTGCTGCGAAGGTATAACTCTTACCGGGCTCTTTTTTGTCCGGATGCTTATAAAAATCAGTTCCCCAACGATCAGAACTGACTTCAGTAACAACATCTTTACCATTTTTTAGAACTTCCCAATATGCTTCTGGTGAAGTTGCTTCCCCTGGAAATCGGCACGACATCCCGACTATTGCGATTTTTTTCTTAATTTGTGACAAAGAATATTCCTTGAAATTTTTCAAAGCCCGAACACAGTTGGATTCTACATTATTATAGCTTACGGATGAATGCCTACATACAAACATTCAAGCAGATAAGAAAATAATTAATTGAAAATAAAGAAAATGCTATATTCAGGTCAATTAAATCGTTGAGTATAAGCTAGTAAAACTATGTTCTAAGCGTCACCTGCATGGGTAAACGACCTTTAGGTCTTAAGGTTAATCGACACTCGTGTTGGAGTTTTGTTCCCGCAGGCATGGATAAATGAAAACGTTGCGCAAGTGTTGCAATGGATAACACTGACTCAACAATGCCAAAATTTTTCCCCAAACACACTCTGGGACCCGCACTAAAGGGTATATAAGTAAATTTTGTGGGTTTAGGTGCATCAGGCATAAAGCGCTCAGGAATAAAATGATCGGGATTATCCCAGTATTTTTTATGTCGTTGAATCAACCAAGGAACTATTAACATAATCGAGCCAGGAGGGATTATTTTACCTCTCATTTCATCTTCATCTTTGGCTTGTCTTGATAGAATGGGCACTGGCGGATACAGTCGCATTGTTTCATCTAGAATCGCACGCGTAAATTTAAGGTTTTCTACGTCCTCCATCTGAGGTACTCGACCAGCTAAAACCTCATTCAATTCTGTGTGTAACTTTGCCTCTACTTCAGGTGTTTGTGAAATTAAATACCAGGTCCAGGCTAACACATTTGCCGTAGTTTCATGACCCGCCATAAACAACACAATCAATTCATTACGAATTTGTTTGCGAGTCATGGTATCGATACCTGACTCACCTCGATTAGCATCGATCAACTCAGCAACTAAGGTTCCTTCGTGTCCCCCTTTTTCAGCCTTGGCGATAATCGCGTCTACAGCGTCATGAATGGTTTTTGCTGCTTTACGTCCCTTACCAACTTTAGCGTTTAAATTAGGTAACCAATCAGGAAATCCTAAAAAGTTGCTTACATTCGTTTGTTTTACAACCGATTGATATTCTGCAAATGCTTCCACTACGGCACTACTGTTTTCTGATCCTAATTTCTCACCAAATAACGTTCGAGCTATAATTTCGGCGGTTAATTTACCCATTTCAGGATGGATGTCGATTTCTTTAGTTTCTGATTTTTCTATTCTGCTTTGCCAATCATCTGCCATTTCAACAATCGTTGAAATCATCGTATCTGTGAACGATTTGATATGAGTAGAATCAAATAATGGTGTTTGAAGTTTTCGACGACTTGCCCAAGTATCACCGTCGCTGATAAATAGACCGTCACCGAGCAACGGTTCTAAAGCACGACGCATTTGCGGGCTTTTACGTTCGTAATTGTCTTTGTTTTCTACAAAAACATAGCGCACCGTATCAGGAGAATTTGCAATAAATACATTCTGTTTAAGAATTTTTCGATGCATAAACTCAACTGTAAAAGACTCTTCATCCCAGATAGAAAGCAAGTCATTTTGCGCATAATGCAAAGCCTGAAAGGGTGAAATATTTACAGTATGACGTTTGGGAAATGGAGGTATGAAGTCGCTCATGCGTTAATAATGTCTTATGAGTGCTTAGAAGAGGTTGGCATCTTAGAGTTGAGTAGCAAAATTAACAAGTTGTATTCAAAATTAATGACTAAAAACGTATTATAATTGCAAAAAAGACACCCCCCTACTTTTAAGGGTTTTAAAAACATCTCAATCTTAAAATGATCGCTGTTAGCATTAAATATTATTATCTCACTAAAACCGAATAGAAGAATAAAAAGAACCATTATAGTATCAAAACATCCCAATCCCTTTCATCATTACCAAAACCTGCCACAGGCCTGTTCCTTTAGTTGATGAGATATAGATAGGCGTTTGCTCACCATTAAATTTTCCCTTATGGGATGCATTACCTTGAAATGGGTAAATATAATTGAGTTTTTCAAAGGCGTACCAAAAGGATTTGCGTGTAAACTTATTGTAATTCAGCTCTGACTTTAATCCCTTTTGTAAGCATAAAGGAGACATTCCTAAAGAAATTTTCTCAACCTGTTCATATTTGAATTTATCTAAAGCGTGCAGGACTATAGCAACACTGGTGCCATTGGGTGCTGAGGCATCGATGCGATCGATATTATGGTAATAACCCGTGACTTTATTGTCAGTATAAATAGGATCAAATAATGCCATACCAATCAGTTTTTTATCAGCAGAATAGGCCCAAAAGCTGCGCGTATCTTTTTCACTGTCGTAGCGCAACGGTCTGACAAGAAAACTATATTCTGAACCGCCTTTTTTATCTAACCAACGTTTTGATAATGCTTTTATGTCATCTTGATTTTCAAACTCATTGATCGATTGCTCAACAATGGTCACACCTTCGCGTTGACACTTATTACGCCATTGTCTTAGTTTAGCGCGTGCTTTACCGGACAAATCAAAATCATGAGTATAAATATCCGTTTCTATACCAAATTGATTGACTTGAAATCCTTTGTTATCAAGATGTTCTGCAAACTTTCTCGAACTTTGCACAAAAATAGCATGAGGGTATTTTTGTAAGAATTGATTTAAAATTAACTCAATATTGTCATCAGAGCAAATGGGATCTGCCAATACAATGATGCGTTCTTGAATCGCCCAAAACCAGTCTTTGAAACGTTTGAAAGCAATATAACCAATACCTTCAAGGAGAAAATATTCCAACCCCGGTTCGAGGCTGGTATAGGCCATACAATGGCTTCCATATTGTTCCAAATAAGGAATTAATTCTGCTTTTGAAGAAGTCAAAATGATTAGAGCTTTACTTAGGATTTATCCATCATGGCTTCGTGATCAAGCAGCGTCAGAGGCGCTAATTCTTGTAAGGCACGTTCATAAACCCTGCGCTTGAAGTACACCACTTCTTTGGCAGGAAGCCAATAATTGACCCAACGCCAACCGTCGAATTCAGGTACATCACACGATTTCAAATCAACAGAAGAGTCATCGCAAGTTAGTTTTAATAAAAACCAACGTTGCTTTTGACCAATACACACTTTATCTCCACTTCGACAACGGCGAATCATCTTATTTGGTAGACGGTAACGCAACCAATCTTGCGTTTCACCTATTACCTGAACGTGTTTTTCTAATAAACCAGTCTCTTCATGGAGTTCTCTAAACATGGCTTCTCGAGGCGTTTCGCCTTCATCAATACCACCCTGAGGAAACTGCCAAGAGGTTTGGCCGATTCTTTTACCCCAAAATACTTTGCCGTCGCAGTTCGAAAGGATGATTCCTACATTGGCTCGAAAGCCTTCATCATCAATCACGAGCTACTCCCAAATCATTAATGCCTTAATTCTTCCACATTGACAGTGAATCAGCAAACCTTTAGCGCTACAATACCGCCTCTTTTTCAAATTTATTTACATAAATGATCTAAAAATGATCTATTTATCACAAATTATTAAGGTAAAGCATGGCATTAGCACTTTTTGATTTAGACAAAACCCTACTCGATGGCGACAGTGATTTTGAGTGGGGACAATTTCTAGTCTCGAAAAAACTGGTCGATGAAAAAGAGTATGCTGAAGCGAATAAGTATTTTTATGAAGAATATCAACGTGGCACACTTGATATTCACGAATTTTGTGCCTTTAGCTTTGAACCATTATCGAAACTAGACCCTTCTCAATTAGATGAACTGCACGCCGAGTTTATGCAAACCATTATTATTCCGATTATTCGAAGTAAATCTCAAGCGACTATTAATGAACATCATGCGGCGGGCGATACTAGCATTATGATCACCGCTACCAATAGCTTTATCACCCAACCAATCGCCAACCATTTTGGCATTCAACATCTGATTGCAACAGAACCAAAAATTATTGATGGTAAATACACCACTGAGATCGCGGGTACGCCTTGTTTTCAAGAAGGTAAAGTGACGCGACTCAATGAATGGATGGATATCCACAATGCTGACTTTAAAGGAAGTACTTTATACAGCGATTCAATGAATGATCTGCCTTTGTTAGAAGCTGTAGAAATACCGATTGCGGTACAACCGGATGATACCTTAAGAATTATTGCAGAAGAGCGTGGTTGGAAAATTTTATCATTACAATAGTCATATAAAATAAAAGACACCCCCCTACTTTTGCTTGCTTTATATTCGGTTCGTAGTATTAAACATGTCATAATTTAGATATTGCAATGCTCGTATATTGTCTTACTAATGCTCGGCAATATTACATATATTATCTATTTTTATTAGATTATAGACTTAACCCAATCACGCGCATCTTTTAGGTGATGCACCTCAATATCTTGGTGATGATAAAGCATAATCAAGGGTTGCTTTAAAACGATATCACTAATGGCAACTAAGTCAGGATTATTGTCAGCAACAATATTCGGCAACATAACCCTTGCGATTCCTGCTGATGCAAACTCTCGCAATGATTCAAAATAGTTAGTACGATATTGAAAACCTCGCTTGCCCGCAAGCTTCGTCATCGCTTTGGAACCTGAGGTACGAATGTGGCCTTCGTGCAAACCTGCCCAAGGTAATTTTTCTGGATCTAGCCCTTTCTTCGCATAAGCGAAATAACTCACTTCGCCAATTTTTTCAGATTCGATTTGCTCTATTTTAAGTTCTTTATTTGAAAACGTATCATCAATACTAATTGCGATGTCTACCTCGCGTTTTGACAAACTGGCATTACTAATTTTAGAGATTAAATCGATTCTTAAGCGTTGCTGTTTTATAAAATCAGAAAGATTTGGGGTAATGATATTTTTGATGACAAAAGGTGGTGCTGCTAAACGTAACTTACGCCAAACAATACCATTATTTGTAGACTCAGATTCCTGCTCTACCCATCTCAAGGCTTCAGAAGCAGTTTCGATATGCGATAACAGCGATTCGCATTGATTACTAGGATACAAACGACCTTCATTACGAATAAACAATGAATACGATAGCGTTTTTTCCAAAGATTTAATCCGCCGCCCAACAGTTGTAGCATCAATATTTAATGATTTTGCGGCTTGAGCAAAACTCCCAGTGCGATAAACCGCCAGCAAAGTTTGCCAATAATCCCAGTTAATCATTTGAACTTACTCATAAAAAAGATCTCTATAAAGACATGTATCACTGCATTAACGCAGTATACAGGCTTATTATTGCACATTTACATGCAGATACGCGTTATATATTATGAGATCAAATTACTCTTAAAACCCCCTATAATTTCCTCCGGAGGAACTTATGAAGAAGCAATTACTAGCGACATTCAGCGCTACCGCTTGTTTATTCGCCTTATCATCACCTGTTAAAGCCGCAGAGTGCGGCGAAGTATCTATTACTGAAATGAACTGGGCATCTTCACAGTTTGTTACCGCTGTTGCCTCATTTTTAATGGAACAAGGCTACGGCTGCAAGGTCACTAAAGTACCCTCAGCCACGGTAACCGCTGCGGCCTCACTTGCAGAAACCGGTAAGCCAGATATCGCCACTGAAATGTGGGTAAACTCATCACCTGTTTACGAGAAGCTAGAGAAAGATGGCAAAGTGACCACCATCGCAAAAGTATTCAAAGATGGCGGTGAAGAAGGCTGGTGGATTCCAGAATATTTAGCAAAATCAAACCCAGAATTGACCAAAATTGAAGGTGTTTTGGCTAACCCTAAAGCCGTTGGTGGACGTTTTCATAACTGCCCTGTAGGTTGGGGGTGTCGTATCGCGAATGATAATTACAAAGTGGCTTTTGGCTTTGAAAAAAATGGCTTAGAGGTTTTTGACCACGGTTCTGGGGAAACCTTAGCCACATCTATCGCCGAAGCATATGCGGATAAGAAACCATGGTTTGGATATTACTGGGGCCCGACTGCAATTTTAGGAAAATACAAAATGGTTAAAGTAGACGTAGGGCCCTACGTCAAAGAAAATCATGACTGCGCACAAAAGAAAGTCTGTGAGAATCCTGGCAAATCCAGCTGGCCAGCAGCGCCAGTAGTGACAGGTGTGACAAATACGTTTAAAACCTCACATCCTGAAATTGCTGATCTCATGTCAAAAGTATCTTTCACCAATGATCAATTAAATGCTGTTTTGGCATGGAAAAAAGAGAATTCAGCCTCAGCCGAAGAAGCTGCAGTATCATTCATTCAAGCCAATAGTGATATTTGGTCAACGTGGTTAAACGATTCTGCAAAAAAGAAACTGGCTGGATTAATAAAATAAGATCTAACACATCGGAGGAAGATGGCCACCTATTTGTAATGAATAGGTGGTTTTTTTATGTATTTTATTATCAAAAAAGACAGTTTCTTTTAAACTCTTTTATTGAGCTTAGTCGAAGCAAGTCGAAGTACACCCC